>NZ_CBRA020000028.1:0-16698 GCF_000469945.2 Paenibacillus sp. P22
GTCCGGCCCGCACTGCCCTTCCATGGCGACGCCCCGCTCCAGCTGCGTCATGCGGCCCTCGAACGGCCGGCGCGTCATGCCGGCCCGCAAGGACAAGCCGCCGGGTCCGCTACCCTCGATCCTGACTGCGATCACGGCATGCGGCTCGCTCGCGAAGACGGTCCGGGTACGCTCCTCTGCTCCCCAGCCGAAGCGGGTTACAGCCGCCGCCTCATCGAGGCGCAGCTCGCGAATATATCGCTCTGCAGCCGCAGGCTCGCCGGGAAAGCGGATAAGCAGCTCGCCCAGAGTCTGGTAGGGAGCGAGATGGCCGGACTGCGTCATTACGGCTGTCATCGCCAGCTCCTCCGCCTGCTCCGGCTCGCCTGCGAGCAGCAGCTCGCGGATGCGCGGCAGCTGCTCCGCCGCGTCCGGGCTCGATCCGATTCCCGGGCCGCCGTACCAGAGGGAATCCTCGTTGAGCTGGATCCGCTCCTCGCCGAGCCGGCCGAACACCATCGCTCCAAGCCGGCCGCTGCCGATCGGGAGAGCTTCGGTCCAAGCGCCCGCAGGGGCTTCGTACCAGAGCGCATCCCGCGAGGCGGGCTTCAGCCTCTCTCCATTTGTCCGAGCTGTCTTGCCTTGCATTTGTTCCGTCGTCATGTTCGAGGACTCCTTTAACCGGTAGTGGCGCATCCCGTCTGGAGCGAAGCCCCGCGCACGGGGCTCTGCCGCGATGAGCGCATGAATGCCTGATTAGGTCATTCGGGACGCCCGGGCTCAGTCCTGCCTGATCGGAGAAACCTCGACCGGAAATCCTCCGCCGCGCATCGAGGCCGCCGCGGCGGCGCCGGCAGCCACGCTCATGCGTCCCGCCTCCGGCGTGGCGACAGGCTCCCTGCCGTCGAGAATCATGTCCACGAAGTCGCGGCAGATTTCCGGATCCGCCCCGCCGTGTCCGCCGGCGGCTTCCTTGATCTCATAGACGATATCGGAATGCTCCTGCCACTCTCCGGATTTCCGGGTCTGGACGTACACCTTGTTGTCCGGCTCGGAATTCTCCATCCTGCCCTTGGTTCCGATGAAGACATAGTTGCGCTGATAATCGGGCGTGAAGTGGCATTGCAGATAGGAGGCCTTGATGCCTCCCTCCAGCTCCAGCATGACCATGCTGTTGTCCTCGACGTCGATTTCCTTGCGGAAAGCGCAGCGGTCCATGCCGGGAATGAACTGCGCTTCCGGGCAGGTCTCCTTCAGCTCGCATTGCGGGCAGGTGAGCGTATCCGGGCAGGAGCCCCCGTAATAATCCAGCCCGCCGATGGCGGATACCCGCTTCGTATACCGCCCGGTGATCCAGTGGATGATGTCGATGTCATGGGAGCCCTTCTGCAGCAGCAGCGACGTCGTATTGGCCGAATTGCCGTGCCAGTCGTGATAGTAGTAGCTGCCGCCCCGGCCGACGAAATGCCGCACCCACACCGCCTTGATCTCTCCCAGCACGCCGGAATCCGCGATTCCTTTCATTGTCCGGAACATGTTCATGTAACGCATGTTGTGGCCGGCCATGAGCCGCTTGCCCGACTTCCGGGCTGCCGCCAGAATCCGGTCGCAGCCTTCCGTCGTAATCGCCAGCGGCTTCTCGCAGAACACATGCTTGCCGGCGTTCAACGCGGCTATGGCGAACTCCTCGTGATAACGGTCGGGAGCCGTGACGGCGACGGCGTCGACATCCTCCCGCGCCAGCATCTCCCGGTAGTCGGTCGTCACGAACGCGTCCGGATTGATCTTGCTCCTGAACTCCTCCAGACGCTCCATGCTGATGTCCGCTCCCGCCGTCACGACGGACCGTCCGTCCGGCTGATGCCAGCAGCCCGCCAGATATCCTCTTCCTCCTACGCCGATCATGCCGATTCGAACCTGCTTCATGGTGGATGGCCTCCCAGCCGAAAATAGGTAAGGCCAAGGCGGAAGTAGACTCCGCCTCAGCCTGCTTGCTCATGGAAAGGTGCTGCCTGAATCTAAACAGACTCGCTGTGAATGGGCTGTCTATGCCTCTCTCTTTAAGCAGCCTATCAATGAAAAGGGCTGTCCATGCCCATCTCTTGAATAGACTATTGATGACTGGCGCTGTCTATCCGACTCCTGAAGAAACCGCCAGGACCCGTCTGCCGAGCCTTGCAAGAAGCCGTTTATGCCCGGCTCCCGGATGCCTTCGGCCGGTCTGTCAGCTGGAAGCCGTCAATACGATGCGGGAAATCTGCTTCTCCCAGCTGTCGGCGCCGCTCAGCTCCACCTTCAAATATTGGGTGCCGGCGGGGAGAAGGCTCTGGGCGCTGTACTGCTTGCCGTACCATTTGCTGCCCGTATAAACTCCTGGCGTGCTGACATGGACGACCGGAGTCCAGCTGACGCCGTCGGAAGAGGAGTAGAATGCGACTCCGTCCCAGATGCTGAATTGATAGAGCGACGCATTGAAGCCCGTCATTCCCGGCAGCTTGTAGACGAGGCTTTCCGTCGTGCCGGCCGTACGCTTGACTCGCGAGGCGTCCCCGTTGTAATAGATCGCGTTGGTCGAATCAAAGGCCAGGCCGGCCGTATGGGCGAACGTCTTCGACCAGTCGTTCAGCTCGTCGGTTACCGTCGTGACGGCGGGAGCAGGCGATCCGTTCTGGCCGGTGAACGTCACGACGCTCTTGGCCGGAATGCGGGTCTGGTATTGCCCTCCCGACAGCGGTATCGCTTGCCCCTTTGCCAGGCTCAGACTGTCATTGGTCGTAAAAGGCGTGATGGAGCCCGCGCTGAAGCCGGCCGGAGTCAGGTTGAGCTCCGCCGTGGCGTCGCTGTCGTTGACGGCTACGATGACGAATTTGCCTGTGGCCGGATCCTTGTAGGCGGACGTGTACAAGCCCGACTGCGGGCTGTCCGGCATGCCGATGCGGACGTAGCCCGGACGGATGAACTTGCTGTAGTTGCCGATCGTATAATAACGCTTGGTCAGCTTGTAGGTGCCGGCGGCCAGATCGACGTTGATGAGTCCCTCGTCGTTGTCGCCTGGAATCGCTCCCGTCCAGTACAGCCAGGCGTTGACGCCGGTCTTGGTCATGAAGGTGTGGAGCTGCTTGGCGAACTTCAGCCCCGAGCCCATCCCGGGATCGTAGCCGTCGACCTTGGACACCTCCGTCATCCATACCTTTTTCCCTTTGGACTGGGCGGTAGCGAACGGATCGGACGGCAGCTCGGCGTTCACGACCGGAACCGGGTAATTGTGCCCGGCGACGATGTCCAGCCTCTCGGCGGACAGCGGATCGTTCAGCGAATCCTTGACGAGATCCTCGGACCACCAGGAGGACTCGCCCACGATGACCTTGGTGTTCTGCACGCCTGCCGCGACCATCGCCTGCTTGAGGTGATCCTTGAGAAACACCTGGAAATTGGTGGAGTTCCACTGGCTGGAGTCCCAGCTGAGGAAGGTCATGGAGTTCGGTTCATTGGCCACGGACACTCCATACATGTCAATGTTGTACAGAGCCTTGTACTGCTTGACGAATTGCGAGAGCAGCGCGGCGAAGTCGCCGTAGTTCTCCTGCTTGAGATAACCGCCGTTGGTCGTCTGTCCGTTGGTCTTCATGTAGGCGGGAGGGCTCCAGGCGCTGGCGACGATCTTGTCCACTCCCCGCGCCTTGGCCTGCTGCATGACCCACGCCTGATCCGGATGCAGGCCGAAGCTGTACTGGCCCGGCGCCGCGCTGTAATCGGAGAATACCGCTCCGCGCAGGATCGACAGCCCGATGCCGCTGTCCTGCCGGAACAGCAGATCCATCACTTGGCTGCGCTGAGGCTCCGGCAGGTCATAGACCGCATTGGACCATCCCGCCTGCGAAGCCCCGATTCCGTCGATCGACTGCTTGACGTCGGTCCAGTTGATCGAGGCGCCGGCCGCCGCCTCCGCTCTCGGCCCCGCCGCCCCCATGAGCAGCGTGCCGGCGACTGCGGCCGCCAAAACCGTTCTCCCCGCCCTTTTCCTCCACCGTTCTCTCATCATTCCTACCGCCTTCCCCATTGAATTGGCAGATTGCAGATTATGCGATGCGAGCTTGTGCATGCGGCCTTGAAAGCCGCATCTACATTGTAGGGAGGACGGGGCGCCGTCCTCTACCTCGATCGTGACTTTCTGCTGACAGCGGCATGACTAGTTGGGAGAGGGGCATGGGGGGATTTACATTTTCCGGATGTCATGCTAAGGTAGGAGCATCATCGTTAGTTAGCATTCACTAACATTATGGCAGGCTTGAGAATGGAGGTTCCGCATGGAGTCGGATGCCGCACAGAATGACTTCCGCAGCACCAAGGACCGGCTGCTGTATGCGGCCGTCGACCTGATCGCCGAACAGGGATACAAGGGCACCACGACCAAGGAGATCGCCGCAGCCGCAGGCGTGAGCGAGATGACGCTTTTCCGCCATTTCGGGAGCAAGCAGAGCCTGCTAGAGGAAGCGCTGGACCGATTCCACTATGCCGGCAAGATGCGCTCGATTTTCGCGGAGCAGCTGACAGGCGACCTCTACGCCGACCTTTTGCTCGTCGCCAGCTCGTATCATGAGATCATGAACCGCAACCGCAAGATCCTGAATATCATCATGAAGGAAGGCAAGCAGATTCCGGGCTTCGTCGAGCGCGCGCACAAGCATCCCCAGGCGCTGCGGGAGATGCTGACGCTCTATTTCGAAACGATGCAAAGGGAGGGCAAGGTGCTTCCCGGCGACCCTCTGGCTCATTCAGCCGCATTTTTATGGATGCAGCACGGCGCTTTTCTGAACACCCAGCCGGGCAGCTCGGCCATCGCCGACCTTTCCATATCCGCTTTTATCGAGAGCAGCGTCCGGTTGTTCGCTAGGGCTTTGACGCCCTAGCCTTTTTTCAGCCCTCGATGTTAGCGAATACTAACATCCACTCACATACCCACGAAAGAAGGAAATTGGCCATGGAAAAAGAACCGGCTTCGCAAACCGCCGCTCTGGCGGAATCCGGCACTGCAGGCTCGACTGCTTCCGCTGCAGGCTCGACTGCTTCCGCTGCAGGCTCGACTGCTCCTGCAGCAGATGACGGGAGCGCCAACAAGCTCGTCCGCCTGCTTTGCCTCATACTGCTCTTCTCTGTGATGAACGTCACGATGTTCAACATCGCTCTGCCGGACATTTCGCGTGCGTTCAGCCTTCTGCCGTCGGAAGCCGGCTGGGTCGTCACGGGGTATTCCATCATTTACGCGGTCGGATCGCTCACCTACGGCAAGCTTGCCGACAACTTTCCGCTGCGCCGATTGCTCACCGTCGGCCTCCTGTTGTTCGCCGGCGGCTCGATTCTCGGCTTCCTGTCGCAGAACTATGCGATGGTGCTCGCTGCGCGTTTCATTCAATCCGCCGGCGCTTCCTCGATCCCGGCGCTGGCTACGCTCATCCCCATCCGTCTGTTCGCGCCTGAGTCCCGAGGACGGGTGCTCGGCATCATCGCCTCGGCGATCGCCTTCGCCTCCGGTGTCGGTCCGATCGTCGGCGGCTTCGTTTCGGGATGGCTGGATTGGCGCTTCCTCTTCCTGCTCTCCGTCTGTCCTCTGGCGACGCTTCCCTTTCTGCGCAAATGGCTGCCGCGGGAAGATCTCCGCCCCGGCCGGTTCGATTTTTTGGGCGCCGCGCTGCTGACCGGGGCGATGGCCGCCGCAATGCTGGCCATAACCCGCTGGAACGGCTTGCTGCTGGCGGCCGGCGCCGTGCTGCTCGCGCTGTTCGTCATCCGCATTCGCTCGTCCCGGCATCCGTTTGTCCAACCGGGCGTATTTCGAAACGCCGGCTTTCGTTCCGGGCTTGCGATCGGCTTTCTGACTTTCGGCTCCTCCTTCGCCGTCACGTTCCTGACCCCGATCATGCTCAGTGCGGTCAGCGGGGCGAGCACCGCCGAGATCGGCCTCATCCTGTTCCCTGCTGCGATGAGCGCCGCGCTGCTCGGCCGTTACGGAGGCCGGATGGCGGACCGGAAGGGAAGCCTGCCGGTGATCGTCAGCGCGTTCATCCTTCTGACCGCAGGCATGCTGGCACTGTCGACCTTCAGCGGCCATGCCGTCTGGATCGTCTCGCTCTGCCTCATCTTCTGCAATGTCGGCGTTTCTTTCTACCAAGCCTCCATGACCAAGCTGCTCGCCTCCACGCTGCCGACGGAACAGACCGGCGTCGGCATGGGCATCGTCACCTTGACGAATTTCATGTCCGGCGCAGTCACAGGCGCTGTCGTAAGCAAGATTGTGGACGGCGCCGAGGCCGGCAGCCCGATCAACCCGCTGGCGCTAGAGGGGACGTCGGCGCTGTTCAGCAATGTGTATCTGGGACTGGGCGCGGTGGCGCTGCTGAGCCTGACGCTGGTCTACTTCGTTTTCGTCCGCCCCGCAAAAGCCGCAGCCTCGGCAACGATCGGAACCGGCGCCTGAACTGGAGCGAGGCTCCGGCCTCTGTGCGGCAGGTCAGAGCGGCATCTTCGCGTAAGCGAACAGTTAAGGCAGCCCTTCGATAAGAAGAGCTGCCTTTTCGGGCGTCAAGCCGCCATTATTGCCGGCTTTGCCGCGCTGCCTTTCCTTCACTCCTCCGCAGCGAGCCCGTCTCCGCCTATCGCCAGCTTGCGGTGCTGCTGGGGTCCGACGCCGTATATTTTCTTGAACATCTTGGAGAAATACGAAAAGTTGTTGTAGCCCATCCGGCGGGCGACCTCGGAGATCGGCACGGAGGAATGCGCGATGACCTCGCCGGCGATCCGCATCCTCTCCTGCAGCAGATAGTCGGTGATGGAAAGGCCCGTCTCCTTCTTGAACAGCCGCGAAAGGTAGGCAGGATTCAGGAAGCAGTACTCCGCCAGCATCTCGCGGGTGATGTTCTCGCCCAGATGCCCGGCAATGTAGGCCTGCAGGCGGCCGATGACCGACTCGCCATGGTCCAGCGTCTCGTTGAAGCGGCGGAGCATGTCCAGCGCCCACGCCTCCAGCTGGGGAAGGGAACGCGGCGGCCCTTCCAGCGGCTGGTCCGAGCCCAGCTCATGGGCGGACAGCCCTTTTTTCTGCAGCACGTAGAGCATCACCTGAAGGAAGCCGAGATAATAGGCTTGAAGCTCCGCGCCGCCCATGCTCCGGTCCGCCGCCATCTCCGCGAGCGAAGAGCGCAAGAGCGCCTCGACCTCCCCGATCCGGCCTTCCTCAAGCAGCATCGCCCAGGCATTGAATTCCGGAAGCCTCGCCTGCCGCCGGCCCTGGCGGTGATCCTGCGGCCCGGCATCCCCGCGCAGCCAGTTCACCGGCTCGGAGCGGCTAAGGTTGTCGTATTCCTGAAGCAGCAGCCTCCTGTACATCGAAGCCAGCTCCTTGAGCTCTGCCGGCTCTCCGAGATAACACGAAATGCGGCAGTTCAAATGATCCATGCAATAGGCCGCGTATCGGACGCACAGCTGTCCCGCCTGCGCCAGCAGGGAAGCCGGAGCTTCCCCGCCGCCGTAGAGGATCGCGACGATCGCTCCCTGCTTGGTCTGGATCACCTCTCCTCTTCCTCCCTCCAGCAGGAACTCCTTGGCCGACTGCCGGATCGCATACTCCAGAATCTCCTCATCGCCGGCTCTGAGCTCGCGGTTCCAGCTCTCCACGCTGATCAGCACCGGCAGCAGCTTCTCGCCCGGCGCCAGCTCGACGCCGTGCGCCTCCATCAAGGAGCGCTCATGGTCGCGGGAAATGGTGATCCTCTTGGCAAGCAGATCGTACCAGAAGCGCTCGCTGAGCAGCGTCTTCTGTCTCGGCCACAGCTCCTGATAAGGCTGGAACCGGTCGCGGATCTCCCTTTCCTTGCGGGTCTGGCCAGCCCGCTCGAGCGCTCTGCCGAGCGTCTCCTCCAGCACCTCGTAGCCGATCGGCTTCATCATGTAATCAAAGCTGCTGAGCTGGATCGCCCGCTTCATGAACCGGAAGTCCGCATGGGCCGTGAGGAAAATGACCTCGGTGTCGGGATGGTGCTCCCGCACCCACTCCAGAAGCTCGATTCCGGTTCCCTTCGGCATCTCGATATCGCAGATCATCACATCGATGCGGCATTCGCCGAAGACGGCGATGGCCCCTCTCATGTTGTAGGCCTCACGCACATCGCCGACTCCCAGACGGGTCCACTGGACTCCGTCCTTCAATCCCATGACGGCATACATCTCATCATCCACGATCAACACGCGATACATCGATGCCACCTCCGTTAGATTGGTTCCTATGCGCTCCGTCCAAAGGCAGAACGATGACGATCCGGGCGCCTCCGGCCTCCCGGTTCGAAAATTGCAGGCTGGCGGAGCTTCCGTACAGGAGCTTCAGGCGATGATGCACATTCCATATGCCGAGGTGCTCGTCTCCCGAAGCCTCGAAGCGCCTGCCGCTCTGCAGCTCCTTGAGCACCTCTTCCGGAAATCCGCTTCCGTTGTCCTCGACGACGACCTGGAAGCTTCGGCTGCTGCCGTCCGTCGGCATCATCCGCTCCATGCTCCGGCCGTCCCCGTTCGTTGCTGCGCTACGTACGGTGCTCCGGCCGCCTCCGTCTGTTCCCGCCCTCTCCTCGGATCCGATTTCATTTCCGTCCGCTCCGCCGCTCTCCTTGAAGATCTCTCTGATTCCTCCCTCGCCCGCCCCCGCTGCCGCTCCGCCGGGATAGTGCACCGAGATGCCGATGCGGAAAGGCTCGTCCATGAAATCAAATCCATGCTTGACGGCATTCTCGATGAAAGGCTGCACGAGCAGCGGCGGCAGCTGCTGCTGCTCCAGCTCCTCGTCGATGTCGATATCGAAGTCGATTTTTCCCGGGAACCGAAGCTGCTGGATGCGCAGGTAGCTGTCCATATGCTCCATCTCTTCGCCGACCGCCACGAGCGAGCCCGATATGCGGGTAGTGAAGCGGAAATATTTGACCAGGTTGAGGCACATCGACTGGATCAGGCCGAAATTGCGGATCTGGGCCAGGCTGTATACGACATTGATGCTGTTCAGCAGGAAATGGGGATTGATCTGCAGCTGGAGCTGCTTGAGCTCCGCCTTGTGCACCCGGATCTGCTCCTCGTACACATTGATCTTCAGCTCCTCGATCTCCTGCACCATATCGTTAAAGGTTTCGTTAATGATGGCGAATTCGGTCGAACGGGCGGGACTGAGCCGGTATTTCCAATCGCCGCGCTTGATGGTGCGCATCCCGCGGATCAGGGTGTGCATCGGCTTGATGATGACATGATTGAGATAGAGCACGCACAGCAGCAGCAGGAATCCCGCCAGGAAAGGCATCAGGCTGATGTAGGTCCGGTATTTGGACAGCTTCTGGAGAAGCCGCTGCTCCGGAATGAAGGCGCTCAGCGTCATGTCGGTATCCTTGACCCGGTTGCTCACGACCAGATAATCCTCCTGCTTGAGGTTCAGCGTCTGGTAATCCCGCTCGGGGGCGACACGCAGCGAGCCCGCTTCCGAGCGGGTCAGCGGAGAGGCGAGCACGAGGCTGCCGCCGCTGTCGGAGAAGGCCGAGAAGCCGTTCTGCCCGAGCTGGATCAGCTCCAGCGGCACGCTCAGGCTCTCCAGCTTCACGAAAGCTCCCAGATAATAGCCGTACCCCGAATCCACGAGCCGGATCAGGGCATGCTTGTCCCCGTAGCTGACCAGCTTCCACTCCCTCAGATACGGGCTGTCCGGCTTCGCTTTCGATACGACGTCATAGATGGACTGCTTGATGAGATCCATTTCCTCCAGATACAGCGTCCGGATGACGGTGTTGAACATTTCCTTGGTCTCCGTGGAATAGACGAACTGCACGTCCACGCTGCTGTCGTACCGGTGATAGCGGGACAGGCTGATCAGAATCCGGTTTTTGGCCAGCTCGTATTCGATCCGGTCGTTGCTCTTGCGGGTGTCCGAGAGCGCGAGGATATTGGGATCGTCCATCGCCAGATTGTACAGGAAGTTCGTCTCCCGGCTGAGCGAGGTCTGGATCTGGTTGGAGTACAGCGTCACCATGTTCTTGTTGGATTCGGCCACCTGCTCGCGTACGACGCTCGTAGCGGCCAGATTGTTGTAGATCAGGATGAACAGCAGCGGAACCGAGAGCAGGCCGAAGCCAATGGCGAGCTTGAAGCGAAGGGAGCGTTTGCTGGACAAAAGTACCGCCTCCGGGTCAGAGATACAGGAATGAGGGGAATGATTTCTTCTGGCTATTATCGCATACTCTCAACCTTCCGGCTCGCCGCTCACGCTGACGGCGCCGGAACTTGCAGCTATTCCGGGCAAAACCCAAAAAGGAAGGAAGCGGCGAATTTTTTTCGCCGTTCCTTCCGTGCCTATCGCTTATTTCCGGGTTTTCGCCCATTCGTCAAGCTGCCGCTGAAGCTCTTCCTTGACCCTCGCGAAGCCTGCCGCATCCCGCTTCTTGCGGTATTTCTCGATGATTTTCGGACGGTTCTCCAGTGTGGCCCCGTTGAGCAGCGGCTGGAACTCCTTGTCCACGTTCGCGATGGAGGCCAGCTCCGCCTTCACCGGCTCCTGATCGAAGGTGAAGCCGAGGGCGATGGAATGGTCCGCGCTTTTGTTGAACTCCTCGAACTTCGCCCACTTCTGCGGATCTTCGTTGTCCCACAGATAATCCTTGAACTGATCGCCGAACATCCAGCCGCCCGGGTTCGGATAACCGGTCGTTTCCGCGGTGACGCCATCCGGATAGCCGATGATGTTGTCCGATTTCTTCACGTAGTGGACGCCTTCGATGCCCCAGACGAGCATGTTCAGCAATTCCTTATCCGTATAAAGCATGTTGAGGAACATCATCGCCCGGTCCGGATCCTTCGATGTCCGCGAGATTGCGAGCATCGCGCCCTGCGCATCGCCCGTCACCGTGAACGGCTTGGCGATTTCCACCTGCACGAGATCCACTCCCGACGTCACGCTCAGCTCCTTGTCCTTGCCCGGCTTGAGCGACTGGGCGACGGAGAACGCTTTGCCGGCCTTGATGAGGTTCAGGCCCTGATCGGCATCCGAGGTCAGGTAATCCTTGTCGAAATAACCGGCCTTGACCCATTTGTCCATCTTTTTGTCGAACTCGCTCGGCTCCTGGCCAAGCGAATCGACGGCCTTCAGCTCCGTGCTTCCACGCGGAATGCCCAGTCCCGTGACGAGGGAATCCGAGTTCGCCGCCGACCAGATGCTGCTCAGCTTCAGGCTGACGATCGGGGTGACGCCGGGCTCGTTCTTCTTGACCGTATCGAACATCGTCTCGAGATCGTCGAGCGTCTTGATGCCGTCGGTGTTGAAATGGTACTTGTCGACCAGCTTCTTGTCGAGCACGAGACCGAAGCCTTGGGCGAATTCCTTGTGCGTCGGCAGGCCGTACAGCTTGCCGCTGATCTTGGCTCCGTTGATGAAGTCATCGCCGAGCACGCCCTGAATGTCCTTGCCGTTTTTGGCCATCAGTTCTTCGAGCGGCAGGAACTGGCCCTTGGACACGTCCTTCGCGTAGTTGAACCAGCTGGCCGTGAACATGAGGTCGAACGGCTCGTTGGACAGCTTCATCAGGTTCGTCTTGTCGTCCCATGAGCCCCACTCGATCGGCTTGAGCTCGATCGTCGCGTTGATCTTCTCGGTCAGATACTTGCTCATGGCATCCTGCACCATCTGCAGATCCTTCGGCGCCGAGCCCGGGTAGACGAGCGTAATTTTGTAAGGCTTGAGGCCGCCAGCCGCTCCGGCGCCCTCGGCTCCCGCATTGGCCGTGCCGGAAGCCGAGTTGTCCGCTTTCCCTCCGTTGTTGCCGTTTCCGCAGCCGGCCAGCGCCAGCATGCCTCCGAGCGCCAGCATGGACAGCGTGTAAATGGACTTTTTCATTTGCTGAACCCCTTTCGTCGCAATCGTTATGCTTGTATGGAAGGAGAGCGTCCGGCTTAACCTTTGACGGCGCCGCTCGTGATGCCGCTGATATAGAAGCGCTGGAAGAACGGATACGCCGCCAGCAGAGGCGCCACGCCGACGACCGCGAAAGCCATCCGGACCGTCTCGCGGGGCATTTTGGCCAATTGCTCGCCTGCCTGGGCGTTCGATCCTGCCTTCATGATCAGATACTGCACGTTATTGAGCGTCTTCGTCATCAAATACTGGATATTGTACAATTCCTGCTTGTCGATGAACAGCATGCAATTATACCAATCGTTCCAGTAGGCGAGGACGTTGAACAGTCCGATCGTGGCGACGATGGGAAGAGAGAGCGGGATGACGATGCTTTTGAAGATCGTCCATTCGCTCGCTCCGTCGATCGTAGCGGACTCCAGGATGGAGTCCGGAATCGAAGTGGAGAAGAAGCTGCGCATGAGCAGCACGTTGAAGGCGCTCAGCAGCAGGTTCGGGATGATCATCGACAGCAGCGTGTTTTTGATCCCGAACATGTTGACGTAGGTCAGGTACCAAGGGGCCATCCCGCCTCCGAACAGCATCGTGAAGAAAAGGAAGAAGCTGAGCGTTCGGCGGAAGGGCATATCCGGCCGCGACAGCGGATACGCATACAGGCAAGTGATCAGCAGGCTGACCACGGTGCCGATGAGCGTGACGGCGATCGTCACTCCGTACGCCTTGGCGATGGTGGAGAAGTCGTTGAAGAGGAAGGAATACGCCCCGGTGCTGAATTCGCTCGGGAAGAGCGAGTAGCCGTGCTTCAGAATCGATTCCTCGCCGGATATCGAGACCATGAACACCAGCAGGAACGGCACGAGCGAGAAGAGCACGAACAGCCAGAAGAACAGATGGATGAACGGGTGTCGGGAATTCATTGCTCCGGTCATGTTGCGGAAAGCCTCCTTTCTCAGAAGAGCGAGCTGTTCTTGTCGTAACGTCTTACGGCGAGGTTGGCGCCGAGGATCAGGAAGAAGCAGACGACGGATTGGTACAAGCCTGCTGCCGAAGACATGCCGATGTCGCCCAGCTGGACCATGGCTCGGTAGACGAAGGTGTCGATCGTATTTGTCGTCGGAATGAGCGGACCGGAAGCCATCGTCACCTGGTAGAAGAGGCCGAAGTCCGAGCGCAGAATGCTGCTGACGGCCATGAGCGTCATGATGAGGATGACCGGCATGATGAGCGGCAGCGTGATCGCCGTCATCTGCTTCCAGCGGGTCGCCCCGTCGATTCTGGCGGCTTCGTAGTATTCCTTGTCGATGCCGATGATGGCGGCGAAGTAGATGATCGACAGGTAGCCTGCATTTTTCCACGCGTTCACGATGACCAGGATGTAAGGCCAGTAGCCGGCCTCGCTGTACCATGCGATGGAATCCTTGTGGAAGTATTTCGTCAGGATCGTGTTCACCAGGCCGCTGTCCTGATTGAGGAAGCCGTAGACGAGGTAGGCGACCACGACCATGGAGACGATATGCGGGAGCAGGAAGGTGCTCTGGTAGAAGCGGGAGATGGCCTTGCCCTTGATCTCGTTGATCAGAATCGCGACCAGAAGCGCGAATACCGTATTTACGAGGATGAAGACGACGTTGTATAGAATCGTGTTTCTTGTGATCGTAAAGGCGTCCGGAGAGTTGAACAGGAACTTGAAGTTGTCGAGGCCCGTCCATGGGCTGTCCCAGATTCCCTTGTCGTAGCTGAGGGTCTTGAAGGCAAGGACGACGCCGTACATCGGAATGTAGTTGTTGATGATGAGGTAGACCAGTCCGGGAACCGTCATGATCAGCAGGGCCCGGTATTTCTTCAGCTTGCGCAGAAAGGCGCCCGTTCTCGTGCTCCGCCGGACTTCAGCCGCTTGCTCGACAGCCGTCTCCAACTCTATCCGCCTCCCTATGTTGTCGTGTATCCGGCCGTTGCCGTTCATGCGGCGCGGCGGCTTATGGACTCATTATAGGGATTCGCCGGACGGGCCAGCTACTAGGATCATGACTTCCCGTTGCCACGCTCGTGACTTGTTGGTCCGGCGGCGCCGGATCGTATTGACGGTGCTCTCCGCCCTCTTTATGCTAGCGGTGAACACGGGATCCGGCGGCAGCCGGCGTCCCCTATCCAATCCAAGGAAGGTGACAAAAGTGGCAAAAGATCAGGCCATCATCAAGAGGGTTTTTATTTTAGGCATGGACGGCGCCGGCAATTTCATCCAGCAGGCGCAGACGCCTTTCCTGGACCGCTTCCTTCCGCAAGGCGCTTACACCTGCGCGGCGCAGGCGGAAACGCCCACGATCAGCGCGGAATGCTGGGGCTCCGTGCTGCATGGAGTCGTTCCGGCCAAGCATGGGCTGACCAATGAGATCGCGGCCTCGGAGCCTTATCCGGCCGATTCCCCTTATCCTTCCCTGTTCCGTCTGGCGCGGGAGCAGCTGCCGCAAGCCAAGCTGGCTTCCTTCACGGGCTGGGGTCCGATCAACGATGGCATTATTGAAGCGGATGCCGGCGTCGAGAAGCTGTCCCGGCCCGACGCAGAGCTCGTCTCCGAGCTGATCCGCTACCTGGAAGCGAATCCGGATGTATCGCTGCTGTTCCTCCAGCTCGATGAGCCGGACGGCTCCGGACACCGGTTCGGCTACGGTCCGGACTCCCCGCATTACCTGCAGGCCATCTCCGAATGCGACCGCCTGCTCGGCAGCGTCGTGGATGCCATCGGGAGGCTCGGACTGCTGCAGGACAGCCTCATCCTCCTGCTCACCGACCACGGCGGCGGCGGAGCGGACAAATTCAGCCACGGCAGCGAGCACGAGATGGACAAAAATGTCTTCTGGGGCTGTGTAGGACCGGGAATCGCCGCCGGCCGGCTTCAAGGCCCCGTCAGCATCAAGGACACTGCCGCCGTGGCGGCGCATGCGCTCGGGCTGCGGCTGCCGGACGGCTCGGATGCCCGCCATCCCGGACGGACTGGTTCCGGGCATGAGGAGCCGCAAGCCTCCGCTGCGCTTCCGCGGGGACGGCACGTTCACGATCGTGCAGTTCTCCGACACGGAATTTTGCCGCGACGATGACGAAGAGCGGCGCATGGCGGCCATGATGGAACGGATTCTGAAGGACGAGGACGCCGATCTGGCCGTGTTCACGGGCGATGTCATCGCCTCCCTCGGCCATCCCGATCCGGTCGAGGCGTTCCGCCGGGCATGCCGGGTTCCGGAGCAGGCAGGCGTGCGGTGGGCGGCCGTATTCGGCAACCACGACTCGGAGGGGATGGTCACCAGGGAGCAGCTGCATGCCCTGCAGCTCGCTTATCCGCTCAACGCGGCCAAGCCCGATCCGCCGGGCATCCACGGCAGCGGCAATTATGTGCTGACGGTGATGGGCTCGGGAGCCGGGACTGCGGGGGCGGACGGGGATTCAGGAGTAGACGGGGATTCAGGGGCAGATTGGGCTGCAAGGGCTGCAGAGGCTGTAGGCGGATACGAGGATGCTGGGGCAGATGGGAATGCTGCATGCGCAGGTCGGAAATCAGGCCAGTTGGCTGGAAGGAAATTCATCGGGAACGAACCCGGCCAGAGGCTCAACGGTCCGAGGGGAAGAGCAGTATGCGTAGCCGGGTTTGACTCCAACTCTCCGGCTGCCGCTCTGTATTTCCTGGACTCGGGAAGCTATTCGCCGCTGGAGTACACGCGGATGGGCTTCTACGATTGGATCCGCCGCGACCAGATCGACTGGTACGTCTCGCAGTCGCAGGGGCTGACCGAGGACAACGGCGGCGTTCCGCTGCCTTCGCTGGCCTTTTTCCACATCCCGCTGCCGGAATACAACGATGTCTGGGATTTCACCGTCTGCTACGGAGAACGGAACGCCGATTTTTCCTGCGCTCCATGGATCAACTCGGGCATGTTCGCCGCGATGATCGAGATGGGAGACGTCGTCGGCACCTTTGCCGGGCATGACCACGGCCATGATTACTGGGGAGAATGGCATGGCATCCGGCTCAGCTTCGGGCGGACGACACGCAATGGCTACCTGGACCGCCCGTTCCTTCCCGGCGCCCGCGTCATCCGCATGCGGGAGGGCAGCCGCGAATTCGAGAGCTGGATCCATCTGGAGGACGGGACCGTCATCCGGGAGCAGCAGCGCCATGAGCCGACAGGCCGCACTCCGCAGATCGGCGCGATGGGACTGGACAAGATCTATCCAGGCGCCTTTTGATTGAATACTCTCCATTTCTGCTGATCGTCGGGCTGCTCGGCTGTATGAGTGTAGCCCAGTTTATTAAATTTATCGCTTTTATCGATATTATATTGAATCTCTAACTCTACATAAGTCTGCTATCGGACATACGTTCCGCTATTCCTGTGATTTGAAGGCAATTTCATCTCTATCGGACATACGTTCCGCTATTTCAAAATAAATATTTGCATACCAATAGAATTTCATAGAATAACGGATCGTATGTCCAATAGCTATGCCCAATCTACGATTTCCCTCCAAATAGCGGAACCAATGTCCGATAGGCAACCGGGCGATGAGCAGTCGGGCGATCTGCAGTCGGGCGTTCTCCAGCCGGACGTTCTCCAGCCGGACGTTCTCCAGCCGGGCGTTCTGCAGTCGGGCGATCTGCAGTCGGGCGTTCTCCAGCCGGACGTTCTCCAGCCGGACGTTCTCCAGCCGGGCGTTCTGCAGTCGGGCGTTCTCCAGCCGGGCGATCTGCAGCCGGGCGTTCTCCAGCCGGGCGATCTGCAGCCGGGCGTTCTCCAGCCGGG
>NZ_CBRA020000029.1:0-43269 GCF_000469945.2 Paenibacillus sp. P22
CCGCCGGCTTCCGCAGCGGCCTCGCCTTGCTTCGCGTCGGTTCCGTCGGCTTGATCGCTGCCGCGCTTGCCGGAGGAGCGGTCGCCGCGGCCGCGCCGATCGGCTGCCGGCGGACGGCTGTAGCTGTCCTCTTCGAATCGGCGCACGCCAGGCACGATCACAATGTCGTCCGGACCCGGCTCCTCCGGAGGGGCATCCGGATCGGCGCTGAGCGGCTCCTTCAGCTCCATGATGAAGTAAGCGCACCCGAAATTGCAATATTCATTGACATATTCCATGATAGCGGAAAAAGCCGTATCCCGGTTCGCTTTGGGGCTATCGTCCCGATAGAAGCCCTTGAGCCTGAGCTGGCTGTAGCCCCAGTCGCCGAGAATATAATCGTAGCGCTCCAGGATGTCGCTGTAGCGATCGCGGAACACCTCCGCATTCCAGGCGGCTTTGTGCTCATGGATAAGCTCGTACTTTCTCGTGCCGACGAATATCAAGTCCGTACCCTCCTCGCGGGCAGGCAGCTGCTGCTTAGACGCCTGCAGCCGCTCCAGTTGCGGATTTCACCTGTTCATGCGCATGGTAGGAGCTGCGCACCATAGGACCGGATTCCACGTGGCTGAAGCCGCGCGCCATTCCTTCTTCCTTGAGCTGCTTGAACTCGTCCGGATGGACGTAGCGCTCGACAGCCAAATGGTTCGGGGACGGCTGCAGATACTGGCCCAGTGTCAGAATATTGCAGTCCACGGCGCGCAGATCGTCCATTGAAGCCAGAATTTCTTCGTATTTCTCTCCGACGCCCAGCATGATGCTGGATTTGGTCGGAATGTCGGGATTCATTTCCTTGGCGCGCTTCAGAAGCTCCAGCGAGCGGGCATATTTGGCGCGGGCCCGGACTCGGTCGGACATGCGCTCGACCGTTTCGATGTTGTGGTTGAGGATGTCCGGCTTGGCGTCCATGACAATCTGCAGCGATTCCCGCTTCCCGAGAAAATCGGGAATGAGAACTTCGACGCTGCACAGCGGAAGCCGCTTGCGGATGGCTTTGATCGTCTCGGCGAAAATCATCGCGCCGCCGTCGGAGAGGTCGTCGCGTGCAACGGAGGTGACGACGCAGTGGCGCAGTCCCATCTGCTCCGCAGCTTCGGCCACGCGCTCGGGCTCCTGGAGATCGAGCTCCGTCGGCAGGCCCGTCTTGACCGCGCAGAAGCGGCAGGCCCGCGTGCAGATATCGCCCAGAATCATGAAGGTTGCCGTGCGGTTGGCCCAGCATTCGTAAATATTGGGGCAGCGAGCTTCCTCGCATACCGTATGCAGCGTCTTGGAACGCATCATATCTTTAAGCTCGGCATAGTTGCCGTCCGTCGACAGCTTGATCTTCAGCCATTCCGGCTTCGGGAGCTTCGGCTTGGGAGCTCTCGTGCTCATGAAATCCCCTGCTTTCCTGTAAATCGCTCATAAATCGCGTATAAGGTACGATAGCGTCAAACTGTCATCTATTATAACATGTTTCGGATAAAAACCAATCGCCATGCAGAACCTAGGGCAAAGCTTCATTTTGCCGTGGAGGTGGAATACCGTGTTGAAAAGAATGATGTTCGCGGCGGCCTCGATTTTGCTGCTGTCCGCAGGCTGCGGAGCCGCATCCGCCGCGGCCGTGCCGGAATCCGCCGGACAGGAGCAGGCTCTGGAAGCGTCGTCCAAGGAAGAGCGCAAGCCGGTATACGCCCGGATGGCGCTTCTTACCGGGCTGTCCTGGGAGCAGGTCGCCGCCCTCGACCAATACGAGCGGACCCTCGGCAAAGCCCGTCCCAAATCAAGGCCGAAACTCGGGAAATGGGCTGGCTTATATGTGACCCCGGAACAATGGACCGGCGCTCTCAACCCCGATGCCGACGACCGCAATCCCGATTCCATCCTCGTCTTCGGCGGGATAGGCAAGGACGGCGACGGTGACGGGAAGGCCGATCCGGCCAGCGACCTCGATCTGCTGTACTCCCAATCGGCCGCGGTCGCCAAATATGGAACGGCGCCGGACGATTTCGTCATCGGCGTGTGGGAATACTACCATAATATCCGGGCCGTCCAGCGGGTGAGCCAATTCGCCCAGCTGTACAAGACCTACGGACGGGTCGATCTGTCCGGAAGCGCGTTCCCCGTCCCCGTTGGAACCAACTACTCCTATCGCAGCACCTGGGGCACCGCGCGCGGCTGGGGAGGCCATCGGACGCACGAGGGAACGGATATTTTCGCGGACTACGGCCTTCCTGTGCGGAGCACCTGCTACGGCATCGTCGAGAACATGGGCTGGAACAACTACGGAGGGTGGAGAATCGGAATTCGCGACGCCGAGAACCGCTACCACTATTACGCCCATCTGTCCGGCTTCGACAAATCGCTGAAAACCGGACAAGCCGTCACGCCCGGCCAGACGCTCGGCTGGGTCGGCAGCTCCGGATACGGCAAGCCCGGCACATCGGGAAAATTCCCGCCCCATTTGCATTACGGCATTTATCGCGACCGGGGCATGGTGGAGTGGGCATTCGATCCTTATCCGCTGCTGAAGCAGTGGGAGCGGCAGGAGCTCAAAGCCAAGAAGGCGAAAGGGAAATGATTCCGCAAATAAAGCAGGCGGAAGGCTCGCGGCCTTCGCCTGCTTTATTGCTTGTCTGTTGATAAATCAAGGCTCGCCGCTCGCCTGAACCAGCGCATCGGAGTTATCCTGGAGGCTGTGTCCCCTCTCTCTCAATGCTGCCCGGAGCCGCCGCCGGCCGTTTCCGGAGTCGTCGGGACGGGAGGCAGGGCGAGAGCAGGCGCGCTGGCTTTCGCGTCGCCGACCGGATTGCCTTTGCCATCGTAATAATAGCTCGGAACATCGCCGACCACCATCAGATAAGAGACCGGTATTTCCGTCTCCAGCGACTGGGAGCTGGAATCGAAAGGAATGATGACGGCCAGCTCGGTTTTGATCCGGATATAGACCTCAACCAGAACCATGTTGATGCCGGCATCGCTTTTGCGCGTGCCCAGCTCCACCTGAGCGTCTCCGAGCGGCTCGAAGCGGACCGGAATGCGGGGACCGAAGGAAGACAGCAGCGCGCTTCCGAAAGCCTGGCCGATCGGAATGCCCTCCTTGAACTTGTCGCTGTCCTTCAGCGTGCTTTGCACCGTCTGGACCGTTTGCGCGGTTATTTTCATATGCTCGTTGTAATTCATCATGAAAGCGGCTATCTTGCCGTTGTCGCCTGTCTTCCAATCGATCAGGTTCTGCAGATCCGTCCCGGAAGCCACCTGTTCCGTAATCGCCTTGTTGATCGCTTCGGTCATGATCTGCTTCACCTTGATCTGCGCCACCCTCATCAAAGGGGGCTGAAGCTTTCTTTCGACGAACACGTATGCGTTCACCGTGCCGGCCAGAACGAGAAGGGCCAGAAACAGCAGCCACCACCGCTTGCGGATTTTCCGCGGGCGCGGAACGGATGGAGGCGTCCGCCCTTGAACTCGAACAGCGCTCATTCTTCGCGAGGCCGTTCGGGCCGACGGCCTCCACTGCGCGGGCGGCTTGGAAGCTCCGGGCCTCCAGCCTCCGGAAGCACGCGGCTTGGCCATGCGCATTCGTTTGGCCGGAGCAACCGGCAGCTTCCATCTGACTCGCCTTCCCCATCGGGCCACTGGCCATCCCTCCCGGCTTCAATCGCTTTTGCTACAGCCTATGCGTACAAGGCCGCAATCAGAAGGACAATGCCGGGATTTCAGCTATGACCCGCTCCTGCGAAAAAGCCCCTGCCTGCAAGCTGCAGACAGGGGCTTGCCGGAATCATCGCCGCCCGCGTGAGCAGTTGGCGTGCCATTTGCGGCTGCCGTACTCATTCATAGACAGCGAAGCGATGCACGGGACCCCCGTTAGCCGGGCTGGAAGCCGCATTTTCGTCGACGCCGGAAAGACGGGCTGCAAGCTCCTTGAACCAGTCCTCGTCCTTGGTCATCAGCGCCAGCTCGATCAGGCTTCTCAGTTCCGCATCGGCGGCAGGCTTATGGACATCCAGCTTGCGCACCTTCGATGTTCTCGCTCCGACCTTTTTGCCTACGATGCGTTCGCGGTCGCTCTGGGTAACGTGGATCCGGCAGGTGTCGGAGTCGACCGAATCGATAAAACCGATGAAGCGTTCATCCATGACTGTAGTCCCGCTGACCCAGTCCCCCATGCCGATAAGGTAATCTACTGAACTCATTTTCCCATGCCTCCCCAGAATCTATATTCAAAAAAGTGACAGTTAGCTCGTAAAACGTCTCCGCACCAACGCTCGGCAGCCTATCCGAGCGCTGCGGTCCGGGCGGACTTGATGCGCTCCAGCACGTCGCGGATCGTCATGCTTTCCAGATGCTGAAGCAGCTTCTCCTCGGTTTCCATGAAGATGACATCCATGACGTTCGCCATATTGCAGGCGACAAGACAATCTCCCTCTTCGGTACCGGAGCACCACGAAGGCTTCATCGTTCCGATGGAGGTCGCTCGGTAAATCTCGGCCAGCGTCACGCTCTCCGGGCTGCAATGAAGAATATAGCCCCCGCCCAGCCCTTCCTTGGTCACAACGTAATTCCGCTTTTTCAAGCAGCTCATCACTTTGCGGACTCGAGAGGGATGCGTATTCACGTTGTTCGCAATCGCTTCGCTCGTCGCCATCCGATCAGGGCGGTATGCCAAATAGACGAGGCTATGCACGGCAATCGTGAATTCACTGTTCATGATATCCTCTCCCCTCTGCAAGCTTACTGTTATTCTATCGGTAACAGTTGTCGAAGTCAACTGAACCTGGAATGACGATTGAACGGCCTACTCGCCACTGCCGGCGCTCACCGGAGCGTGCAAGCCGCGCCGTCATCCAATGCCTAACCGGCACAATGGAAGGAGTATGGGTGCCAGCACTCATTTACTCGAATATAGGCGGCTTTAAATTCTTTTAAATTAAACAAAATTAAATTGTTGCAAAAGTTTTATTCGAATCCTATACTATTGTTGAATTATGGAAACGCATTCATTTATTCTGAAGGAGGTGACCGTCGCTTATCGAATCGCCTTGAGGCGCAGTCGCCGGCTTCCTATGGAAAGCAGCTGCTGCCGATTTTGCTCCAAGCAGCATGAGTCGGCACCAAGGTAAGGCTTGGCCCATCAACCTTCAGGAGGTTTTGTAACGTGTCCATTTCCCGCCCCGCCTGGCTGTGCGCTATTGCGCTGATTCTGGTCTCGATTGCGCTCGGAGCCGTCCACTCCCCTTCCGCCGAGGCCGCAACGGTCAACCTGGCGCTAGGCAAGCCGGTAACGGTCTCCTCGGTCCAAAGCTCCGAATATGGCGGCTCCAACGCCGTCGACGGCAATACATCCACCCGCTGGTCGTCCAATACGAGCGATCAGCAGTATATCATCGTCGATCTGGGCGCAGCCCGCTCCATCTCCAGCGTTGTGCTGCGCTGGGAGGCCGCTTATGCCAAAGGCTTCCAGATTCAAACGTCGAACGACAATTCGACCTGGACAACCGTCTATTCCAATTACAGCGGCACAGGCGGCACCAACACGATCACCTTCACCGCCAGCGCCCGCTATGTGAAAATGTATGCCTTCACGCGCGCGACCGCCTACGGCTACTCCCTTTACGAATTCGAAATTTACGGCGACGATGGCGGCAGCTCTTCTACCGGAAATCTGGCTCTCGGCAAGCCTGTCACCGTCTCCTCCACCGAGGATTCCACGACTCCGGCATCTAATGCGGTCGACGGCAATGGTTCCACTCGCTGGAGCTCATCCTATGCCGACCAGCAGTTCATCTATGTCGATCTCGGGTCCCCGCAAAGCATCGCCAAGGTCGTGCTGAAATGGGAAGCGGCCTACGCCAAGCAGTTCCAGGTGCAGACCTCGACCGACAACAGCACCTGGACGACCGTTTATTCCAATTACAGCGGCACCGGCGGCACCACAACGATCACCTTCTCTCCCGCGTCAGCACGCTATGTCAAGGTATATCTGATCCAGCGCGCTACGAGCTACGGCTTCTCTCTCTATGAATTCGAGGTCTACAACAGCGCCGGGGGCGGAAGCGGCACCGGCGTCGCGGCCGTCAAGCAGCGCGTTCTGGATTACCTGAACGGAATTTCCGGCAACCATACGATCGTCGGCATCGAGAACAAAAACGCCGGTACGCCGACAAGCGACAGCAACACTGTCGCCTCCATCGCCGGACGCACGCCCTCCTTGTGGGGCGGCGACTTCGGCTTCGGCAGCGGAGCTGTCGACAAGCGCCAGACGATGATCAACGAAGCCAAAAACCAGTTCAACAAAGGCGCGCTCGTCACGCTGATGTATCATGCCTGCGCTCCGAACCGGGATGAATACTGCAGCTGGGACGATATCGGCGGAGCCAATCCGGCCAAGCTGACCGATGCCCAATTCACCCAGCTCACGACGCCGGGAACGAGCCTGTACAACGCTTGGATCGGCCGCCTCGACACGCTGTCGACGTATTTGCAGGACCTGGAGAACAACAATGTCGTCGTCCTGTTCCGCCCCTTCCACGAGATGAACCAATGCGTCTTCTGGTGGTCCTGCCACAAAGGGTCGAACGGAACCGCCAAGCTGTACCAGATCACGCATGATTATTTGACGAATGCAAAAGGACTGGAGAACATCATTTGGGTCTGGAACATCCAGGACTTCTCCAATCTCAGTACGGAAATCGACGCCTACAATCCGGGTGCTTCCTACTTCGATATCGCTTCGCTGGACGTCTATAACACGGGATACACCACGACGAATTACAATACGATGCAACGAGTGTCGGGCGGGAAGCCGATTGCGATCGGCGAATGCCAGTTCATGCCTTCCTCCTCGCTGCTCGCCAGCCAGAACAAATGGATTTACGCGATGCTTTGGCCGGACTTCATCGAGGACAATCGAAGCGCGCTCCCGGGCATTTACGCTGCCGCCAACGTGTTGACGCTCGATGAAATGCCGGGCTGGAAATAGTCAGGAGCATCGCCTTTCCAGCCATGGATCGACAAAAAACGTCCGGCACAGACTTCTCCTCGCCTTCAGGTCCGCATGATGCGGGCCTGTTCGGCTTGAACTTCATGTTCGCGTCAGCTTGACCCTGGCATGGTCCCGCTATATGGTTTAGTTATGAAAGAATGGATCGCAACGAAATCGCAGGAGGAATGCCCAATGTCAAAAGCAGCAGCCATTACCGGAGCCTCGTCCGGAATCGGCCTCGCATCGGCTCTGAAGCTTGCCTCGGAAGGCGTCCGGGTTTATGCCGGCACGCGTAATCTGGAGCGTGATTCCATGCGTCATGCCGGAACGGCCAATCTTACTTTTCTGGAAATGGAGGTTACCGATCCCGCTTCTCTGGAGCGCGCCTTTCGGACGATTGAAGAAGAGCAGGGCCGGCTCGATCTGCTGTTCTGCAACGCCGGATTCGGCTGCTTGCGAGCGCTCGGACAAGCGGAGATGGCCGATATCGAGCGTGTATTCGATACCAATGTGTATGGGGTGATGAATACGATCCGGGCCGCTCTTCCGCTGCTTCGGCGTTCCGGGCAAGGATATATCATGACGACTTCAAGCGTCGGCGGACTCGTCGGGCAGCCTTTCAATGAAATTTACTGCGCAAGCAAGTTCGCGGTGGAGGGACTGATGGAAAGTCTCGCTACCTATTACAAGCCTGCCTTCAACATCGATATCACGCTGCTGGAGCCGGGTGCGATCGCGACCGAATTCACCGGTACGGTCATGAATCATCTGCAGCAGACCGGCGGGATTCTGGAAGACGAGTACAAGCCGATCCTCACCCGGTATATGGACAATTTCGCTGCCCGCACCTCGGTGCCGCAAACCTCCGAATCCGTGGCCGAAGTCGTCTGGAGTCTCGTGCAGGCGGCGGACAAGCCGCTTCGCATCCGCACTTCGGAGGCAGCGGAAGCCTTTGCCCGATTCAAGACGGAGCAGGATCCGACCGGTCTTATCGGTCTGAAGAATACGCGCAGGCTTCATTTGAACATAGACGAGGAACAATAGAACATTCCCATCATACCAACTCCAAACAACCCGCGGCCAAGGGAACGCTGACGTTCACTTAACCGCGGGTTGTTTGTCTTGTTCGCGGGCTTTATTCCTTTATGACCCCGGTACCGGCGATAAAATCATGAATAGAGCGCTTGTCCTCTCGAACGCCGACCCTAATTGCGCTCGCAATGGCTCCAACGCCAAGTGTGATGGCGTAGACAAGGCCCGCTACCAACGTACGCAGCAGCATGGTGCCGACACCTGGCGGCTGTCCGTCGCTGACCTTCACGATTCGTATGCCGCATATCCGTTTCCCAACGGTGTACCCGTACCAAAAGACAGGCACAAGCAAGGAATACAGAAACATCAATAAATTCGAAATAAAATCATCCCCAAAATCCCTTCCGGTGAAAAGCATGAAGAGAAGGGAAATCGGCAGTGCAACAATAAGAGAGTCAAGAAGGCTCGCGCCCAGCCGAATCCAAAAGCCGGCATTTTCATTTCCGTTCGTTTCTGTCCCTCTTTCCGGTTGATCCTTTATGATATGGCTGTATATGTACTCAATACAAACCGAAGCTACAAACCATCCTCCACACGTCCAAACCCTTGCCGCTGGAGCCAAAGCCCGCAGACGGCGTGCCAGTTCGCGACATGGGGATCCTCATCCGCGAGGCCCATGCCGTGCCTTCCCTTCTCATAGACATGCAGGTCGAACGGTACGCCGGCGCGGCTGAGAGCGGCTGCAAGCATCAGGCTGTTCTCTACCGGGACGGCGCCGTCGTCCGATGTATGCCAGAGAAACACGGGCGGAGTGTCTGCGTTTACGTGAAGATTCGGACTCAGCCGTTCCACCAGCGCCGGATCGGGATCAAGGCCGAGCAGATTGATGCGGGACCCTTCATGGGTATAGGCGAGGTCCATCGAGATGACCGGGTAGCAGAGGATGGCCGCGTTCGGCCGGCTCGATATCCGGTCCTCCGGATCCTGGGCATCCGGCCGGCCGTCATCGTACAGCGTCGCCGCAGTCGCGGCGAGATGCCCGCCTGCAGAGAAGCCGAGCACGCCGATTCGATCCGGATCGAGGCCCCATTCCAGCGCATGATAGCGAACATGGCGTATGGCGCGCTGCACATCGTCCTGCGGGGACGGATACGTATAAGGCGCGACTCTATAACGCAGCACAAAAGCAGAAATTCCGAGGCCGTTCAACCACAGCGCGACCGGTTCTCCTTCATGCTCGGCCCGCATCCCATAACCGCCGCCAGGGCATACGACGACGGCGCTTACGGCGCCTTCAACCAGGTAAGCCTCCAGCGCCGGACGGTCCTCCTCTCCGTCGCCCGCTGCCAGAGGTGCGCCGGAAGGCCATAATTCGATCATTTGGCGATTGTCGCTCATGACATGCCATCTCCTTTTTCCATTTCGTTCCCCTGCAAGCCATGTCTCTGCTTAAGCGGAGACAATTGAAACCCGATCTTGCCTGAAGCTATTGCTTCGCGAATCCATCCCGCTACGCAAACCAACCCGGAAACTTCCGCTGCAAATAGGCCAGCTTGGCCTCGGTCTGCCTCGACCCGCCGCCCTCGTGGCCATTGAACGGATAAATGTTCATCTCCTTCTCCGTCCGGATCCGGTTATAGGTCGCGAAATACATCTGCGGCGGACAGACCTCATCCTTGAGGGCGACCGAAGCGAGCACCGGACAATGGATGCGGTCGGCCATGTTCATCGTGTCGAAGTAGCTCAGATTGTCCAAAACGAGATCCGTCTGCTCCGGATGCCGCTTCAAATATTCCGTGACGCCGCCGAAAGCGCCGTGGCAGCCCTCGACGCGGGCCTCGAGATTGCTGTTGCTCGGCACGTCGACCAGGACGGCGGCGGGACGGTCGTCCAGAGCCGAAACTGCCATCCCGAGCGCCCCGCCCTGGCTGACGCCTTCGATGACGATGCGGGTCGGATCGATCTCCGCCTGGGCGCAGGCGAAGTCGATCGCCTTGAGACAGTCCATATAGGCATACCGATAATAGTACTCCATCTTGTCATGAACGCCTTTGACGGCGACGTTCCCGACAAAGCCATGCGTGTAGGAAGCGCTGTTCCCGGTCGGTCCGCCCTGGTCGCGGCAGTCGACGGAGAGCACGGCAAGGCCCATCATCGCCCAATGCATATGATCCGACGGCTCGCCTCTGCTTCCCGAGAAGCCATGATAATGGATGAGGCAGGGATAGCTTTCCTTCTTCAAAAAATGCGGAACGATCAGCCATCCCCGGATGGAGGTCTCGTCCATTCCGTTATAAGCGATATCGTAGACGCCGACATGCCGGCTCGGATAGTCGATCTCCGTCCGCTGCGGCTGCAGAGGCACCTTCTTGGCCTGATTCAAAGTAAGCTCCCAAAAGGCCTCAAAATCCTCCTTTTTAGTCAGCCCGGGCAAATAACCGTAGAGATCCTTCGTTGCCTTCTCGATATATCCCATTCCCGCTTGATGCTCCCTTCTGATCGACTCGAAAAACCAATCCATGCTTTCAACATTCGACTATAACGCCTGTAGTCCTCCCTTGAGGCAATCTCCTTTTGCTTTCGGTCCGCTGTGCACGGCATTGTGCGCTCGTACAAAAAATCGCCTTCCCGGCCTCGTCTCGAGGGGAAAGGCGATTCTGGATTTCAAGCAAGCCGTCAAGCCAAATGACAGGCCACATAATGCTCTCCGCCCATATGGCGGAACTCTGGAACCTCCAGCCTGCAGCGCTCCACGGCCAGCGGGCAGCGCGTATGGAACTTGCAGCCGGATGGCGGGTTGGCGGGATTCGGGATATCCCCCCGCAGCACGATCCGCTCCCGCTTCAGCTTCGGAATCGGCACCGGCACCGCCGACAGCAGCGCCTTCGTATACGGATGGAGCGGCGTGAGGAACAGCTCGTCCCGCGTGCCCGTCTCCATCATGGACCCGAGGTACATGACCCCGATCCGGTTGCACAGATGCTCCACCACGCTGAGATCGTGAGAGATGAACAGATAGGAAAGATTCCGGGTCTCCTGCAGATTGCGGAACAGGTTGATGATCTGCGCCTGGATGGAAACGTCGAGCGCCGACACCGGCTCGTCCGCGATGATCAGATCCGGATTCAGCGCAAGCGCGCGGGCGATGCCGATCCGCTGGCGCTGTCCGCCGCTGAATTCATGGGGCAGACGGTCGATATGGTAAGCCGACAGCCCGCAGGAAGCCAGAACCTCCTGCACCCGCTCCCGGATCTCTTCCTTCGGTACCAGCCCGTGGTCCAGGAGCGCCTCGCCGATGGCATCGCCGATCCGCACGCGGGGATTGAGAGAGCTGTAAGGATCCTGGAAGATCAGCTGCAGCTCGGGACGCAGCTTGCGCAGTTCTTCGGAAGGAAGATGATACAGATCCTTTCCTTTGAAGCGGACTTCGCCTTCCGTTTTTTCCGTCAGCCGCACGATCGTTTTGCCGACGGTGCTCTTGCCGCTGCCGGACTCGCCGACAAGCCCGAACGTTTCGCCCGGACGAATCGTCAGGCTGATGTCGTCTACCGCTTTGACATGTCCGACGGTGCGGTTCAGCACCCCGGCCTTGATCGGAAAGTATTTCTTCAGATGCCGCACTTCCAGCAAAGCCTCAGACATGGGCCAGCGCCTCCTCTTCATACAGCCAGCAAGCCGTTTTCTGGCCTTGCCCGACATCCTTCAGCTTCGGCTCCCGGGTCCGGCAGATCTCCATGCAATGCTGACAGCGATCGTGGAAGTAGCAGGATTCCGTCAGCTCAAGCGGATTCGGCACTTGTCCGGGAATGGAATACAGCGTGTCCTTGCGCTGGTTGATGATCGGCTTGGACTTCAGCAGCCCTTGCGTATACGGATGCTTCGGATTGTTGAACAGCTCCACGACTTCGCCTTCCTCGACGACCTTGCCGGAATACATGACCACGACGTAGTCGGCCATCTCCGCGACGACGCCGAGATCATGCGTGATGAGCAGGATCGACATCCCGCCTTCATCCTTGAGGCTGCGCAGCAGGTCCAGAATCTGAGCCTGGATCGTGACGTCGAGAGCGGTCGTCGGCTCGTCGGCGATGAGCAGCTTCGGATTGCAGGACACCGCGATCGCGATCATGACGCGCTGCAGCATGCCGCCGCTCAGCTCATGCGGATACGAGTCCATGATCTGCTCCGGCCGCGAGATTCCGACGAGAGTAATCAGGTCGATCGCCCGCGCCCGCGCCTCCTTCCGGCTCAGCTTGCGATGCTCCATCAGCGGCTCGACGATCTGCTCGCCGATCTTGAGCACCGGATTCAGCGACGACATCGGCTCCTGAAAGATCATGGCAATGTCGTTGCCGCGCACGGTCCGCAGCTCGTTCGCCTTCATGGCAAGCAGATCGCGGCCGTCGAACTCGATGGCGCCTCCGACGACTTTGCCGGACGGGCCTTCCACCAGCCCCATGACCGACATCGCCGTAATGCTTTTGCCGCAGCCGGATTCCCCGACGATGCACACCGTTTCGCCGGCCCGCACATGCAGGCTCACTCCGTCGACGGCCCGCACCGTGCCGGCTTCCGTGCTGAAATGCGTTTTCAGTTGCTCAATATGCAGCAAGTCTTTCACGACCCGCACCTACCTTCCCTTTTTCGGGTCCAGAACGTCCCTCAGACCGTCGCCGAAAATATTGATGGCGACTACCGTCACGAAGATGGAGAGACCCGGCGGAATCCACAGCCAAGGACGCTTCTCGAAATCGATCATGTTGTTGGCCGCGTCGATCATGTTGCCCCAGGTCGGAGTCGGCGGCGTGACGCCGAGGCCGAAGAAGCTGAGTACGGACTCGCTGAGAATCGCGCCGCCGATATTCAGCGTGGCGATGACGATCAGCAGCGGCACCAGATTGGGAAACAGATGGTTGAACAGCTTGCGGCGGCTGCGCAGGCCGAGCACCGTCGTCGCCTGCATGAACTCGCGTTCCCGGAGGCTGAGAATCTGGCCCCGGACCATGCGGGCCAGTCCCGGCCAGCCGACGATCGCCAGCATGATCATGACGATGTACATCCGGTAGTCGGGAGGAACCTTCCATTCCGAGAGGAGCGCGCCTGCGATGAAGAGCAGGGGAAGGCTGGGAATGGTCAGCAGCAGATCCGCCACTCGCATGATGATCTGATCGGCTACGCCGCGGTAATAGCCGGCGATGATGCCGAGCAGGCCGCCCAGCAAGACGGACAGCACCATGGATGCCAGTCCTACCGTGAGCGAGATGCGGCCCGCCTGGAGCACGCGGGTCAGCACATCCCTGCCGAGCGCATCGTTGCCCAGCCAGTGCTTGGCGCTTGGGGCTTTGTTCATCAGCGCCATATTGATCTTGTTGTCCGCGTACGGAGAGAACAGGGGGCCGAGGAAGCAGACCGCAAACATGAAGACGACGACGGCAAAGCCGAATACGGCCAGCTTGTTCTTCAGCAGCCTGCGGAGAGAATCGCTCCAGAGCGAGGACTTCGCCGCCGCTTTCGCTTTCGCGCCGGCCTTGCCCGGTCCGGCGAGCTCGCCTTTTGCTAGTGACATGAATGACAGCCTCCTTCCTAGAGTTTGACGCGCGGATCCGCCACGCGGTACAGAATGTCGGACAGCAGCGTGCCGATGACGGTCAGAACGGCCAGGAACATTGTGAAGCCCATGAGCAGCGGATAATCGCGCAAGCCGAACGACTTCATGTACAGCTGGCCGATGCCCGGCCAGTTGAAGATGCTCTCGATGATAAGCGAGCCTCCGAACAGAGCCGGCAGCTCAAAGCCGACGAGCGTAATCGCCGGCAGCAGGGCGTTGCGCAGCGCGTGGGTGAACAGCACCTTGCGCTCGGTCAGCCCTTTGGCCCGCGCCGTGCGGATATAGTCCTGCTTGAGGACATCGATCATATTGCTGCGGAAGTATCTCGTCAGAGAGCCGAGGCCGAGCAGCGTCATGACGGCGACCGGCAGCGTCATATGGCGGATGACTTCAAGAGCATAAGCCCAGCCGGTCGCATTGCTGCCTGTCGTCGTCATGCCTCCCGGTGGAAGCCAGTGGAGATCGACCGCGAAAATCTTGATCAGGAACAGGCCGATGAAGAAAGAAGGAATCGACATCGCTCCGAATATGACCAGCATGACGATCGTATCGAACCAGGAATACTGCTTGTACGCCGCGATGACGCCGATGACGACGGCGATGAACCAGGTGAGGAAGGTAGACACGACGGCGAGCAGGAATGAATTCCAGATGTACTCGTTGAAAATCGTCAGCACCGGCTTCTGCTGCGCGAGCGAGTAGCCGAAGTCGCCGTGCAGGGCGTTGCCCATCCAGGTGAGGTACCGTTCCATCAGCGGCTTGCTGAGGCCGTAAATCTCGCGCAGCTCTGCCTTCCGCTCCGGCGTCAGCTTGATGTTCCCGCTGATGAAGTCGCCCGGCGTCAAGGCATACAGCGAGAAGATCAGGAAGGAGGCTGCCAGCAGGATCAGAATCATATAGCTCAGGCGGCGGATCAAATATGTGCTCATATCGGCTCCTTAACAGGTCATCCCCTGCCGCGCTCAGCCCGGCAGGGGATGGATTCTTTTATCGCAGCGAAACGATTACTGGACGTCCTTGAGCGACCATTGCGGCAGGCTCGCCGCCAGGCCGTAGAACGGGCTCACAGCCAGATTCTCGATCCTGGCGTTGTACGCGTACACGCTCTTCTTGTAGCTTGTGAAGATGACCGGAAGCTCGTCGTTCAGCAGCTGGTAGATTTCCTTGTAGATCGCTTTGCGCTGCTCGATGTCGGTCGTCTCCAGACCTTTTTTGTACAGCTCGGTGAATTTCGGGTTGCTGTAGCCTTTGACCTCTCCATCCACGAACTGCATCAGGCCGTCCGAAGGATCCGTAAGCATCGGAGTCGAGAAGGAGACGAGATCGTAATCCCCGCCTTCCACCTTGGAGACGAGAGAGTTGAAGTCGGCAAAGATTTCCGGCTGGAATTCCACGCCCAGCGCCTGATAGTTCTCTTTGGCTACGGCGATGAAGATATCCGTGTTCTTGCTCTTGGAGCCGAGATAGTGGATCGTCAGCTTCTTGCCGTCCTTCTCGCGGATGCCGCCAGCGCCTTCTTTCCAGCCGGCTTCGTCCAGCAGCGACTTCGCTTTGTCCAGGTCGTACTTGTACGGGTTGATGCCTTCTTCCGTGTACGCCCACGAGATCGGGGACGAAGGAATGTTGGCGATGCTGCCCGCTCCCTGCGCCGCATCCACGTAGATGCTTTGACGGTCGAGGCCGTAGGTCAGCGCCTGGCGCACCTTTTTGTCCTTGAGCGCTTCATGCTCCAGGTTCACCTGCAGGTAACCGTATGTGCTCGGCGTATACGGAACGATATTCACGAATCCGAGAGACTTCAGCTTGTCGATGTTTTCCTGGGTGGCGCTGAAGGAGGCGTAGTCGACCTCTCCGGTCTCCAGGTACTGCCAAGTGTCGCCTTCGGATGTTTTGTAGATGAAATTCGGCGTTTTCGGCTTGTCGCCATAATAGTTCTCGTTGGCTGCGAAGCGCACTTCCTGCCCAGGCGTGAACTTGACCAGCTTATAAGGCCCGGTGCCGACCGGAGTGGTGCTCAGCGACTTCATGTATCCCGTGTCGCCTTGTTTGTAGTCCTTGCCGTAGTACGCCTTGGACAGCACATCGCCGCCGAGCGTCGTCAGCGCGGCTGCATTGGCCTTCTCCAGCGTCACGCTGATCGTCTGCGGATCCGCGATCTTGATGCCTTCGATGGAAGCGGCCTTGCCTTCTTTATAAGCGTCGGAGCCTTTGATGCCGAGAGTGTTCACCTGCGAGTCGCCGTCATAGGACTTGTCGTTCAGAATCGTCCAGGTGAAGGCGACATCCTCGGCCGTAAGCGGCGAGCCGTCGCTGAACTTCAGTCCCTGGCGCAGATGGAACGTGTACGTCCGTCCATCCTCGGAGGCTTCCCATTTCTCGGCCAGACCCGGGATCGGCTCCGCCTTGTCGTTCACGAGAACGAGCGGGGTGTACAGAAGGGAGGATACGTTGCCGTCATAACCGCTTTGCTGGAAGTAAGGCGTAAAGGCGCCGCTCGGATCCGTCAGGCCGACGATGATCGTGTCGGTGCGCTGCTTGGCTGCCGCCGGAAGCTTGGATAGGTCGGCTGCCTGGATCGCTCCCGCAGCTCCGTCCGTCGAGGCGCCGCCTGCATTGTCCGCGCCTGCGTTCACGGCTGTGTTCGTGGATCCCGTTGCTCCGCCCGAATTGGCGGCGCTGTTTCCGTTGCCGCTGTTGTCCGAGCATGCGGACAGCAGCAGCGTTCCTGCCAGCAAGATGGAAATGGATGCAGAGACTGTCGTTCTTTTTTTCATAAGACCCTCCCGCTCAATCGAATAGTAGTGTATAATTCCGATTGATTAAGTATGAATTACTGAATTATCCCCATTATAGGAGCCTTGTTCGGTTCTGTAAAGAGAGAACTTTAAATATTTTCTCCTTACAAAGAATCTACGAGGCCACAAAAAGAACCATTCCAGTCGATCGTGACATCGAATCTAAAATGGTTGGGTTCGGCTCAGCCTTCGATATAGGCTTTCAAAGCCGCCTGCATCCTCTCCAGAGTCCCTTGCCGCAGGCTGTACACGGTCAGCGTCTCCCCTTCGAAATGGGCGTGGATGAGCCCGGCGCTCCGCAGCTTGCCGACATGGTCATGCGTAATCCCCTTGGACAGCTGCAGATGTCTGACGATCTCGATGAAGCTGCGCGGTCCTCCATGCAGGTAACGGAGAATTTTGAGCCGGCTCTTCTCGCCGAGGGTTCGGATGACGCGGAAATCATGGGCGGAGAGGAAGTCCTCCTCGCTCATATCGATTCTGGCGGAATAGTAGCAGATCGTAAGCCGGCGGAAATGGCTGATGATATTGACCGGCTGGAAATGCATCTGGGGGATAAGCACCAGATCCTCCAGTCCCGGCACCGTCTCGAACACGAGACCGTTGGTCGTCTCATCGACGAAAGCCTTCTCCTCCGACCGGGGCAGGACCGCGTTCCGCTCCTTCTCTACTTGCCTCAGCCTTTCCAGGACCGCCGGATCGGCCGAGTGGAAATATTGCTCCTGCCAGCGGGAGAAGACGGAAGCCGTCAGCTCCCTGAACGCCGCCATATCCTCCGGGAACTGGCTGCTGTAGGGCGCCATCATTTCGTACATGTCTCCTGCGCTCAGCCCGCGGAGCCAAGCGACGAAGCCCGCGGCGTCATCCGCGGGACACAGGTGGATCAGCAAAAAGGTGAACTTCCAGTTGGCGTCGATCGCCAGCTCGTCCAGCAGCGCGGCAAAATCCGGCGTGAGCCGATCTCTGACCTCCGCCGCCCATGAGGACGGAAGATCGAGCTTTTTATGGGACTTGCGGCATATATAAGCGTGCAGACTGCTCATCGCTTCATGCAGCGGCTTGAACATGATGTGGACTTGATAGGTCATAATGGCACGCCCTTTTTGCGCTATCCTTAAAGATACCAGTTTGGGCGTATTCTACACGAAAAACCGTTTGTTCTGCAAGCCAAAAATCAAGCCTCAGGCCAAGTAGCTTTCTTTGACCTGCTCATCGGCGATGAGCGAGGACGCCTTGCCCTGCATCGTAATTTCCCCGGTCTGGATGACATAGCCCCGATCCGCGATTTGCAGCGCGTGGTAGGCGTTCTGCTCCACGAGCAAAATCGTCATGCCGGACGCGTTGAGCTCCTGGATGATTTCGAAAATCTGATCGACAAGCACAGGCGCCAGCCCCATCGACGGCTCGTCGAGCAGCAGGATATCCGGCTTCATCATCAGTCCGCGGGCGATCGCCAGCATCTGCTGCTCCCCTCCGCTCATCGTGCCGCCCGCCTGCCGGTATCTTTCCTTGAGCCTGGGGAAATAAGCGAATGCCTGCTCGATTCTTTCCTTGACGAGAGCTTTGTCCTTGACGGAAAAAGCCCCCACCTCCAGATTCTCCTTGACCGTAAGCTTTGGAAAAATCCTTCTGCCTTCCGGGACGTGGGCGATGCCGGAGGCCGCGATCTGATGGGGCAGCCAGGAGGAGATCGCCTCCCCTTTGAAGCGGATTTCTCCCGAGGTTTTGACCTGTCCGCATATCGACTTGAGCGTGGTGGACTTGCCGGCTCCGTTGGATCCGATCAAGGTGACGATCTCGCCTTCGCCGACGGTCAGCGATATTCCCTTCAGCGCTTCGATTCCTCCGTAATAAGCCTGCACCCGGTTCAGCTCCAGCAAGCTCATGCCATCACCCCCTCTTCCACGGCGTTTTTGCCCAAATAGGCTTCAATGACCTTCGGATTGTTGCGGATGGCGGCCGGGCCTCCTTCCGCGATCTTCTCCCCATGATCGAGCACGAGGATATGCTCGGCCAGCTGCATGACCAGCTTCATGTCGTGCTCGATCAGGATGATCGTCAGCTCGAGCTCCCGCTGCATCCTGCGGATCAGCGCAGTCAGCTCGGCCGTCTCGCGCGGATTCATCCCCGCCGCCGGCTCGTCCAGCAGCAGCACCTTCGGCTGGACGGCAAGAGCCCGGGCGACCTCCAGCTTCCTTTGCGCGCCGTAGGGCAAGCTGGACGCCTCCTCGTTGAAGTGCCTTTCAAGGCCTACATACTGGAGCAGCCGGTAAGCCTCCCGCCTCGCTTCCTGCTCCTCGTGGCGCACTTTGCCCCATCCAAGAATAGTGCCGGGCGTCCCCGACTTGAGATGGATATGCATGCCGACCATGACGTTTTCCAGGACGCTCATGCTTCCGAACAGACGGATGTTCTGGAACGTCCGCGCGATGCCGAGCTTTGCGATCACATGCGGCTTGACCCGTACCAAGGATTTCCCGTCCAGCTCGATGCGGCCCCCGTCCGGAACATAGATGCCGGTGATCAGATTGAAAAAGGTCGTTTTCCCTGCCCCGTTTGGACCGATGACCGCAGATATTTCTCCACTGGGGAAGCTGTAATCAACTCCATGGACGGCAACGAGGCCGCCGAAGCGCTTTTTGAGACTTGCAACCGTCAGTATCGCCATGAGGCACCTCCCCTATCGAACTCTTCATTTGCGGATGGCCGTCCTGCCGGCAGGCGCCGGATAGACGCCGCTTCCCGCGACGGATTCCAGACTGACTTTGCGGTTGCGCGCCCGGATCAGGCCGTTCGGCCGGAATATCGCGAACAGGATCAGGATCAGCCCGAAAATCAGCCGCTGCATTTTGGAAGGAGACAACGCCGTAGGGATCCCGATGTAGCCGTTGTTGGATAGGGCGTTCAGCGCGCTCGTCAGTTCGGTCAGCACCTGCAGATTCAGGATCGTAACGAGGCTCGCTCCCAATATCACCCCCGGCACGCTGCCCATTCCGCCCAGCACGACCATGACGAGAATGGTCGTGGATTCCACGAGCGTGAAGCTCGTCGGATCGATGAAGGTCTGCTTGGCTGCGAATACGACGCCCATCATGCCGGAGAAGGACGCTCCGATCGCGAAGGCGGTCAGCTTGGTCCGAATCAAAGGGATGCCCATCGACTGCGCGGCGATCTCGTTCTCGCGGACCGCCTTCCACGATCGACCGAGCCGGGAATGCTCCAACCTGCGCACCGCGAAGATGACAACGGCAAGAATCCCGATCACGATAAAGTAAAATTGATGGGGAAACGTGAACTTGAAGCCGAACAAATCCGGCGGCTGGATGGAGGAGAGGCCCATGGCGCCGTTGGTGATATTGATCGGCTTCTCCATATTGTTGAAGATGATCCGGATGATTTCCCCGAATCCAAGCGTGACGATGGCCAGATAGTCGCCTTTGACGCGAAGCACGGGCAGACCGAGCAGAATGCCGAAGATGCCGGCCATGAAGCCGCCCAGCAGGATGAAGATCCAGAAGCTGCCGCCCGGGAGCGGGAACAGGCTGCCGGGAATGAAATTGTTCGCCTGCGCTGTGGCGAAGATGCCGTACGTGTACGCTCCGACCGCGAAAAAGGCGACGAAGCCCATATCCAGAAGGCCGGCAAAGCCGACGACGATGTTGAGGCCGAGCGCCATGGCGACATAAATGCCGCATTGAGCCGCGACTTCCATATAAGCCTCGTGCGACGATCCCCCGGAGGCCGCGAAGGGAATGACCAGCAGCAGCAGGATGCCGGCAGACGCCCACTTGATGCCGTTTGAAAAGCCGGTGTAATACAGCAGCAGCAGCGAGCCGAGCAGCAGCAGGAAGGCGAGGACGGACTTGTCCATCAGATAGACGGCACCGGATGTCACGACGACAAAAGCGGCCAGAAGCCCGGCCTGCAGGGACTTGCTGCCGGCAAGCCTCTCGCGGGTTGAATTGATTTCCATATCCGCCACCTACACTTTCTCTTTGACGGCTCTGCCGAACAAGCCCTCGGGTTTGAAGATCAGGACGATGATGAGAATGGAGAAGGCGAAGACGTCCTTGTATTCGGCTCCGAAGCTGCCGCCGGTCAGCGTCCCGAGGTTCGAGGAGGCGAACATCTCCAGAATGCCGATGACGAAGCCGCCGAACATCGCGCCGCGGATGTTGCCGATACCTCCCAGAACGGCTGCCGTGAACGCTTTCATGCCGAGAATGAAGCCGATATAGGGATCGATTGTTCCGTACTGCTGGGCGAACAGCACGCCGGTAGCTCCGCCGAGCGCAGAGCCGATGAAGAACGTCAGGACGATGACCTTGTTCACATTGATCGACATGAGGGATGCCGTCTCGCGGTCTTGGGCAACGGCTCTCATCGCAACTCCCCATTTGCTCCGGTTGACGAACCGGTCCAGGGCGACCATGAGCAGCAGGGCCGCGCCGAGAATAATGAGGGTGTTGGTTTTGACGGTCGCATCGCCGAATAGGCTGCTGATGGAGGAGGCGGGCAGGCTCATCCGCTCCCCGTAAAGGGAGCTGCTGCTCACGATATAATTGCCTGTCCGCAGCTCTGCGATGAAGCGGACGACGTCCTGGAGAACGAAGGAGACGCCGAAAGCGGCAATGAGAGAGATCAGCTTCGGAGCCTTGCGCAGCGGGCGGTAAGCCACCCGCTCGATGCCCACCCCGAGCGCGCCGGTGAACATCATCGCGATCAGCATGATGAGCAGATAGAACAGCCACGGCGGCAGGCTGGCGGCGAGTCCCGTTCCTTGGGCAGCGAGCAGCACAGCCGTGCCGACGAAAGCGCCCGTCATGAAAATTTCTCCGTGCGCAAAATTGATCAGCTCAAGAATTCCATATACCATCGTGTAGCCCAGCGCTACAACCGCGTAAATGGCTCCTAGCGCCAAGCCGTCGATCAGCACCTGGGGAAGCGTATGCAGGATGTCGTTCATCTTATGGGCTCCTCTCCGATTCAAAAAGCAGGCGCGGAACGGTTCCATGCGGGAATCGCGCACGCCTGCACGGCTTGTCCGGCTGCTACTGGCTGACTTCCGAAATCATGCTGCCCGGATAGGAAGCTCCTTCGAATTTGTAGATGAACACCTTGGCATACTTATTGTCGCCTTTGTCGTCGAAGCTCACTTTGGTCGCTACGCCTTCAAAGTCCTTCGTCGCCCGCACCGCATCCCGGATCTTCTCGCGGGCAGGCAGCTTGCCCCCGTTGTCCTCGATGCTCTTCTTGACGGCGGCAAGCATGACCGACATCGAATCATAGGCATAAACCGAGTAGCCTTCCGGTCCTTTGCTGAATTTCGCCTGGTAGCTGTCCGCCCACTCTTTGTTGGACTTCGTTATGTCCCCTGCGACGGAGCTGTACAAGGTGCCGGCGACATCCGGTCCGGCGATGTCCGCCATGCCGGAGGAATCCAGCGCGTCGCCGCCCATGAGCGGGGCCGTGATCCCTTTGTCCTTCGCCTGTTTCACAAGCAGGGCGCCTTCGGCGTACATTCCTCCGAAGAAGATGAGATCCGGCTTCTTGCTCTGGACGGTCGTCAGCACGCCGTTGAAATCCTTCTCACCGACCGTTATGCCCTCATACCCGACGATGGATGCTCCCGCTTCCTTGGCCGCATCCCGGAAAGCTTCGGCCAGTCCCTGGCCGTAAGCCGTCTTGTCCTGAATGACGAAGATGTTTTTGGCATTCAGCGTCTTCACCGCGTATTGGGCTCCGGCAGGGCCCTGGAAGTCGTCGCGCGCGACGACGCGGTTGGCCACCTTGAGCTTGCGGTCGGTGAACTCCGTCGCCGTGCTGGCGGGCGAGATCATCGGCAGATTGTATTTTTCATAGACGACAGAGGAGGGAATGGAAACGCCGGAATTCAGATGGCCGATGACGCCCACGACGGCCTGGTCGGCGCCGATCTGCTCGGCGTTGGCGACACCCTTTTTGGCATCGCTCTGGTCGTCATACGGGACCAGCTCAAGCGTAAAGCCCAGCTTGGAGAACTCGTCCTTGTGGTCGTCGAGCGACAGCTGGGCTCCGAGCTTGATCGCCTCTCCCTGAATCGAGCTTCCGCCCGACAGCGGAGACTGCGAAGCGATCTTGATGACCTGTCCGCCGCTTTTGGCCCCGCTCTCTTGATTCGATGACGAATTGCCGTTTCCGGAGCCGCATCCGGCTGCCAATGCCATCACCAGAACAATCGCGGCAAGCCCTTTTCCTTTTCCAATCCCCTTTGATTTCATTCATTGCCCTCCCGTTTCGTGTAATATTACTTGACGCATATGTGACGAACGCAAGGTTAGTATACCTACGAAAATGACGTTCAGCAATCCGGTGTAACCTATCCTTTTACAGTTTGTAAAAATATAATTCCCATAAATAGGGAACGGGATATTAACAGGAAGAGTTATCCCTCTCATTTATGGAATGAAATTTCAAATTATTATTGAAACGAAGATTATTTATATCATTAATCCGATTTTGCCAACAAATTCTGCTGGGCCATGGAATGGTTTCAACGCAAATAAAGACCCTCGCCGTCTTCCGACTCAATCGGGGACGATGAAGGTCTTTCGTTGTCGAAGGCTGTTTAGGAACTAAACCGTTTCGGTGATGGACGATTGGCCATCCGCTGCAGCAGGAGGCTTCATTCCGGCTGCAAAGCCTGCGCTCCCCTGCACGCCGACCAGCTTGTACACTCTGGACTCGTAAGGTTTCAGCGCGATTTCGGCGATATTCTCTTCGGCATCCGTCAGGTAATTGGCAAGCAGCAGCTCGGAAGGGCGGAAGGCATATTCCTCAGGAAGCTGTGCGGTCGCCTCGACAGGGAACAGATTGCAGAGAACGAGCAGCTTCTCGTCTCCATAGGTTCTCGTATAGGCGTATATTTGCGGATGGTCGGCCAGAATCAGGTCGTAAGTCCCGTATACGGCGGCGAGATTTTCCGCACGCAGCCGAATCAGGCGCTTGTAATGATGGTAGATGGAATCCGGATCCTCCATCGCCTGCTCGACGTTGATCTCCGAATAATTCGGATTGACCTTGAGCCATGGCGTTCCGTCCGTGAAGCCGCCGTTCTCTTCCCGGCTCCACTGCATCGGCGTGCGGGAGTTGTCGCGTCCGGTTTTCCAGATGATCCGCATGATTTCGTCATGGCTCATGCCGTTTTCCGTTTCGAACCGGTACAGGTTCTTGATGGCTACGTCATTGTAATCATCGATGGAAGGGAACTGGACATTCGTCATGCCGATCTCCTGGCCCTGATAGATGAACGGCGTTCCCTGCATCAGGAAATACATCGTCGCCAGAGACTTGGACGATTCCTTCCAATAGACGCTGTCGTCGCCCCAGGTGGATACGGAACGCGGCTGGTCGTGGTTTTCCAGGAACAAAGCGTTCCATCCCATTCCTTCCAGCCCTTTTTGCCAGCGGGTAAGCGTGGACTTCAGCTGCGCCAGATCGATGCCTCCGGCAACGCTTTTGTTCCATAGGCCCAGATGCTCGAATTGAAAAATCATGTTGAAAGCGCCGTTGTCCTCGCCCACCCATACCTCGGCATCCTGAACCTTGACGCCGTTGGCTTCGCCGACGGTGACGATATCGTATTTCGCGAACGTCTCTTGCTTCAGCTCTTTCAGAAACTCATGGATTCCCTCGCGGTTCATGTGCCCGTCGAAGGAAGGGACATACTTCAGATTGTCGGGATTCGGCATATCCGTAAGTCCCGGAATCTTCTTGATATGCGAGATGGCGTCCACACGGAAGCCGTCGATGCCCTTGTCCAGCCACCAGTTGACCATTCCGTACAGCTCTTTGCGGACCTCGGGATTTTCCCAGTTCAAATCCGGCTGGCGGCGGGAGAAGATATGCATGAAATATTGTCCGCTCTTCTCGTCGAATTCCCATGCCGGGCCGCTGAAGATGCTCTCCCAGTTGTTCGGCTCGCTGCCGTCTGCCGCAGGATCACGCCAAATGTAGTAGTCCCGCTTCGGATTCTCCTTGCCGGAGCGCGACTCGATAAACCATGGATGCTCGTCGGAGGTGTGGTTGATGACCAGGTCGAGAATAAGCTTCATCCCTCTGGCATGCACTTCTTCCAGCAGGAGATCGAAATCCTCCATCGTGCCGAACTCGGCCATGATATCCTGATAGTCGGAAATATCGTAGCCGTTGTCGTCATTCGGGGATTTGAAGACGGGGCAGATCCAAATGATGCCGATGCCCAGCCCCTTGAGATAATCGAGCTTGGAGATGATGCCTTGCAGATCTCCAATTCCGTCTCCGTTGCTGTCCATGAAGGAACGCGGGTAAATCTGATAGGCCACGGCTTCTTTCCACCATTGAATGGATGCGGTTTGCATGGTGCTTGTCTCCTCTTATATAGACCGGAATTTTCTTTGTACAAACGTTTGCATAAAAGCAATTATAGCATAATTCAAAGGAGTGGAAAAAGCCTCATTTTCATGATTGACGCCGGTCGCGCCGCCTATTCCTGCATGCGCTTCTTCAGCAGTCTGCGAAGCCTTCCCGCCAGCAGGCGGACCGCTTGGGACGGCTTGCGGTCGCGCGGCCTGACCAGCCATAGGCTTAGATCCGAGTCCGTCTGGATCGACAGCGGCACCGCGATGATATCCGAACCGGCTTCTTCCTGGATGCCGCGGAAGGAGTAATCCGTCCCGAGGGTGGCGGCCATATTCCTTCGCACGGCCAGCAGGAGCGCATCGCGGTTGTTTGTGCGGAACAGCACCTTGGCCGCCGGTCCCAATGCGGCAATGATCGCTTCAAGATGTTTGTCCGGATAGATGACCAGGGGCAGCTGCTCCAAATCCTTCATGGTTACGGAAGCACGCGACACCAGGGGATGCTCCCTGCCGACTCCAAGCGCCATCTGGCCGTCGGCGATTTTCTCCAGCCTTATATCCGGGTATTTCGCATCGGCTTCGGACACGATGAGGCCGATATCCGCCTTGCCTTGACGAATATCCTCAATGACCTCCTGAGTGCCCTTTTCCCCGATCTCCAGCTCCAGCGAAGGAATATCCTCTCTAAGCTCAAGCAAAGCATGGACGAGCAGCCAGGTAGGAGCCGGGACAGTGGAAATGCGCACTTTCGCATTGACCAGCTTTTGGCATCTCCCCGCCTCGGCAAGCAGCTCTTCCGCCTCGCCCAGAATCCGCTCCGCCAGTCTGACGATCCGGCGCCCTTCCTCCGTTATGGCGGCTCCCGTGCGCGAGTGCACGAACAGCTGCACGCCCAGCTCCTGCTCCAGCCTCGTAATGGCGCGGCTGATGGCGGCTGCGCTGAGATGAAGCTGAGCGGCAGCCTCCGACACCGTTCCCGTTCTCGCAACTTCAGTTATCATTTCCAGCTGATCGAAATTCATGTTGAAACCCCTTCGTTAACCCCATGTTAAGGCAGCTTGACCAATAGGAAGTATACGCTTTCCGGAGACAGAGATACAATGGAGCAGAAATGGAACGGCATCGATTCAGAACAAACAGGAGGCTGTTATCATGTCCAAACGCACAGCGGTTATTACAGGCGGAGCCAGCGGCATCGGCAGGGCGGCCGCGCTCAAATTCGCATCCAAGGGTGATCAGGTCATCGTGGCGGACTTCAACGAAGCCGGCGGCAGCGAAACGGTCGAGCTCATCCGCGACGGCGGCGGCGAAGCGGCTTTTGTCCAGGTCGATGTTTCCTCTCAGGAAAGCGTGAAAAATCTGGTGGAAACAGCTGTCGTCACTTACGGCAGCCTGGAAGTCATGTTCAACAACGCCGGCATCGGCGGCGCAGGTCCGGTTTTGGAGCAGAACATGGACCTTTATCATAAAACGATTGCCGTCAACCAGCACGGCGTCGCCTACGGCATCATCGAGGCCGGCCGCAAGATGAAGGAGCTGGGCGTCAAAGGCGCCATCATCAATACGGCATCCGTATTCGGCTTCCTCGCTTCCCCCGGAACCTTCGCCTACCACGCCACGAAAGGCGCGGTCATCATGATGAGCAAATCGGCCGCTCTCGAGCTTGCCCCGCACGGAATCCGCGTCATCGCCGTCGCTCCCGGAGCCGTCGACACGCCGATTATCCAAGGCTACAAAAGATCCGGCCTGCTCGACAGCATGAAAGCCAAGGTCATGGGAGGCGAGCTGACCAAGCCGGAGAGCGTCGCAAGCTCGGTGTACCTGCTGTCGCTTGAGGAAGCTGACGCCATCAATGGCAGTGTCGTCATGGTCGATCAAGGATACGCATCGTTCAAATAAACGCATAAGCGTTAAAAGGTCAGAAAAGCCCGCATTCCGGCAATCGCCAGTTTGCGGGCTTTCCTTTTCGCGTGCACCAGCTGCTGGAGTACAGCGTTGTCATCGCTTGCCTATTATTGTTCCGCTCTGTTAAAGCTTCGCGAACAGGATGTAATCGACTGGGACAGGCTCTGCCGATTCGATTCGAAGTGCCCGGTTGATCTGTCCCCGATGATATTGCCCGTGCAGGAGAACCTGCAGCAGGATGTCCCGGACGGATGCCCGGTATGAAACCCCGCTCTGGTTCGCATAGTCGATCACCCCGTCCAACTCGGATTCCTTAAGCTCATCGATATAGACGCGGTATTGCACGGCGTTTTCTTGGAACATCGTCCGAATGGCCGACAGGTTTTCCTCAACCTCCCACAACGTATAGTGCGCGATGCCCTTGCCTTGCAGCCGGGACAGCCAGACTTGTTCCGCGACCGCGATGTGCCGAACCAGCTTCAGAAGGTCCTTGTTGTTCGTCCCGCTCTCCTCGAGCGCGTCCAGGATTCGTCCGTCCGCCCAGTACAGATGGTCCATCATGCTCTTAATCGTCTTCATTCGGGTTCCCCCTCGTCTTTGATTCCTTGAATGGCGTAGGTTTCAAGCGTCCCATATTTGAATTTATTTGAATTTATTTGACTAATGAGAACTCTGTCCATTCATTCGAGTCATAGAAGATGAAAAAAGTCCTGATAAATCAAGAGATTCTTGATCATCAGGACTGACAAAAGGTGCCCGGCTCGCCTTGCAAATCGACATTATGACAAGCCCCAAGCTGGTGTCAAACGAATTGCAGCTTGCACACCAACGATGGCTACTTGCCGGCTGCATGCTCCCGCTGGCGCAGCGCCTCATACAGCACCACGGTCGCCGCCATCGCGACGTTGAGCGATTCGCTTCGGCCCTTCATCGGGATAATGATGCCGAGATCAAGCTGGTTCAACGTCTGCGGGGACAGGCCTTCGGCTTCATTGCCGAAGAGCAGCCATACCGGCCCGGTGAAGTCGCATTCATAACAGCTTCTTGCCGCCTGCAGGCTCGTTCCGGCCAGCAGCATGCCCCGCTCCCGAGCCTTCGGCAGCGCCTCGGCGAGATCCATCTCCAGCACCGGAAGATGGAACAGGCTGCCCATCGTCGAGCGGACGGTCTTGGGGTTGTAGAGATCGACGCAGCCGCGGCCGAGAATGACGGCATCGGCTCCGGCCGCATCCGCGCTGCGAATGATTGTGCCCGCATTGCCGGGATCGCGGACGGCATCGAGCACGACGACAAGCGCGTCCGGCTTGTGCAGCGCCGCTTCGTCGTGGGACGGCTTGTCGACGACGGCGAACACCGGCGGCGGCGAATCCGTTCCGGTGCATTTGGCCATGACCGCTGCCGAAGCAGGGACAAGCTCCGCCGGCGAATCGCGAAGCAGGGGCTCCAGCTCGGCAGGCATGCCTCGCCCGGCATCGTATACGATCGTGCCGACAGAGGCTCCGCATAGAAGCGCTTCTTTGACCATATGGACGCCTTCAGCCAGGAATTGGCCGCTGCGCTTGCGGCCCTTGGCATCCAGCAAGGCCGTCCATGCTTTTACGCGGGAATTGGAGGTTGAGGTCAACGGTTCGCTAATCACTTCCGGTTCAATTCCTCCTCGACGGAATAAGCGACCTCGAGGCCGGTCAGATCGCGGTTCGCTCCGACGACGACAAGCACTTCATCCGCTTCGATGACATGATCCGGCATCGGGGATATATCCAGCTTTCCATGCGTTTTGATGGCCATGACGTTGCAGCGATGCCTGGCCCGTATATCCAGCTGCTTGAGCGTGCGCCCGACCATGGCTGGGGGAGCCTGGATCTCGATGATGCCGTAATCCGGGGACAGCTCGATGAAGTCCAGCACATTGGGCGAGATGAGGTGATGCGCCACGCGCAGGCCCATGTCCCTCTCCGGGAAGACGACACGGTCCGCTCCGATTTTGCTGAGCACTTTGCCGTGCAGCTCGTTTTGGGCTTTGACAATCAAATAGGGGACTCCCAGATCCTTCAGAATCAGCGTGGTCAGAATGCTGGCCTGAATGTCCTCTCCGATGGCGACGACGACGACGTCGAAGTTGCGGACGCCGAGTGCGCGCAGAGCTTCTTCATCCGTCGTGTCCGCCGTGACCGCATGGGTGACGACGGGAGAGATCTCCTGGATCCGCTGCTCGTCGCTGTCGATGGCAAGCACTTCGAATCCCATCTCGGACAGGGACTGGGCTACGCTGGAGCCGAAACGGCCCATGCCGATCACGGTATATTGTTTTTTGCGCATGAATAGTTCTCCGCCTTTCTTAAGGGCTGCATACCGTTCAGTATACCATATCCAGCTCCTTTCTTTCCCTCATGCGGACCGCATTCTTTACATGAACGAATCCGATGGGGGCATGCTATGGAGGAAATGACTCAAGGGGGAAATGCGTCCATGAATGAGTTCGACCTTCGCCAAGCCATCGCCCAGATTGTCAAGGACAAGTCGGAGAATGAGCTCGGCGATATCATCCGTGAATCCATCGACGGCGACGAAAAAGCTCTTCCCGGTCTCGGCGTCTTGTTCGAGATGATCTGGAAAGACAGCGGCGGCCAGGAACAGCAGCAATTGATCGGCAAGCTGTACGGGCATCTCCATTCATCGTAAAGGAACAGCCCCTGCCGCATTTTCGCGGCAGGGGCTGTTTTCATTCCGTGGTTATGGAGCCGTCTCCAGAAATTTGGAGGTCGGATTCTTGTCGACAGCGGTGCGCATCGCATACTCGTTCTCGAACAAGGCGACGTAATTGTCCTTTTTGTCCTTGACGAGCGTCGAGTTGATCCGGAACTTGGTCGGATCGATCTTGTCGTCCACGATCCAGCGCGCGAACTGGAAAGGCATCCTTTGGAGGATGACGTCCACCCCGTATTCAGCCTTCATCCGATATTCGAAAACCTCGAACTGCAGCTGGCCGACGACGCCTAGAATCGTATCCTCGAAGCCGCTGGCGGACTGGAACACCTGGATAGTGCCTTCCTCCGTCAGCTGGTCGATTCCTTTTTCGTATTGCTTTTTCTTCAAGGCGTTCTTGATCGAGACCTTGGCGAAAATTTCCGGCGAGAACGTCGGCAGCTCGTCGAACACGATCGAGCTGCCCTGCGAGAGAGAATCGCCGATGCGGAAAATCCCCGGATCGAACAGCCCGATAATATCTCCCGGATAGGCCGCTTCGACGATGTCCCGGTCCTGCGCGAGGAACTGCTGCGGCTGGGCCAGCTTGATGTCCTTCCCGATCCGCACATGCTTGACGCTCATGCCGCGCTCGAACCGCCCGGAGCAAATGCGCAGAAAAGCGATGCGGTCTCGGTGGGCCGGGTTCATATTCGCTTGGATCTTGAACACGTATCCGGAGAACTTCTCGCTCGTCGGCTCGACCGGGCCTTCCGTGCTGTTCCGGGGCTCGGGCTTAGGAGCGAGCTGCAGGAAGTTTTCGAGGAAGGTCTGCACGCCGAAGTTGTTGACGGCGCTGCCGAAGAACACCGGAGTCAGCTCGCCAGCGCGTACCTTCTCGAAGTCGAACTGGTCGCCGGCTACATCCAGCAGCTCCAGATCCTGCTCGAGCTGATCGGCGAGATAATCGCCTGCCATCTCCCGAATGACGGGGTCCTTGTAATCTCCGACCTTGCGCACCTCGATGGTGGAATGGTCATTGCCCTGGAACAGCTCGACCTGATTCTTCATCCGGTCGTAGACGCCGCACAGCTCCCGTCCCATGCCGATCGGCCAGTTCATCGGAACGGAACGGATGCCGAGCACCCGCTCCAGCTCCTCCATCAGATCGAACGGGCTTTGGCCCTCGCGGTCCAGCTTGTTGATGAACGTGAAGATCGGGATGCCGCGTCTTCGGCAAACCTGGAACAGCTTGATCGTCTGGGCTTCGACGCCTTTGGCCACGTCGATCAGCATGACGGCGCTGTCGGCCGCGGTCAGCGTCCGATACGTATCCTCGCTGAAGTCCTGGTGACCAGGCGTATCCAGGATATTGACGCGGTGTCCCTTATAGTCGAACTGCATGACGGAAGAGGTTACCGAGATTCCACGCTGCTTCTCGATCTCCATCCAGTCGGAGGTGGCGTGCTTGTTGGCTTTGCGGGCTTTGACCGAGCCGGCCTCGCGGATGGCGCCGCCGAACAGCAGCAGCTTTTCCGTCAGCGTCGTTTTCCCCGCATCCGGGTGAGAAATGATGGCGAATGTACGCCGTTTGTCTACTTCTTGCTTGATTTCGTCGAGCAGTTTAGTCATGGTATTCCCCTTATATCGCGCTTTATTATTCATGAATCAGGCTAGCGGGCCGCATATCCATTCGCTGCCTGCAGGATCAAATCGGTTGCATGCTGTCGCTCCTACGGCCTGCCGATGAGGATCGCCCGGGCCGGCGACGCCTCGACTCCGCTCAGCTTGAGCGGGGCTACGACCATGAAGTAGGTTCCGGCCGACACATCCGCCAGCCTCAGTCCCTCCACGATAACGATATTATTGCGGAAGAGCGGGCGATGGGTCGGATAGTCAGGCTGCGAACGCTCGATTCCGAGACCGTCCGTACCGATGCCGCGAACCCCTACTTCAATTAAATACCGTGCGCCGTCTTCGCGCAAGTAAATAAAATCATCCTCGAACCGGCTGCTGAACGAATTGGCCGTCTTGAAAAGGACCCAATCGCCTCGCACAAGCCCAAGAGGCTCCAAGTCCGCCCTCGTAATGGAATCGGATACATGGGTAAGATCGACGACGCGGGCCGTTCCCGCCAGCTCTTCCAGCCCGATTGTCTCGATTCCCGCTCCATCCTCGAGCATATGCATCGGCGCATCCACATGCGTGCCGGTATGCAGATTCATCCGCAGCTCCGATTCATACACGCCTCCCTGGGCGAATGGCGCAATATTGCGGATCTCCGGCTTTTTGGCCTCGAGATTGGCCCATACCGCCATATCTGAATGAATGGGCATGGAAATATCGTAGATTTTGAACATGCTTCATTCCGTCCTCTCGTCAAATAACGCTTCAATCCTGTCCGTAGCCGGACAGGATTGATGTTGAAGCTTATAGGTCCCATACTTAGTTAATTTTCCAGGCGGTTAAGTCGACGCTCGAGTGGCGCATGCATCGGCACGCCCTCAAGAGGCGGAAGCTTGATCGCAATCCTCCTCGGAGAGAAGCAGATTTGATCGAGTCCGCCTCTGAGAGAAGCAAGCATTGATCGCATTCCCCTCTGAGAGAAGCAAGCATTGATTGCATCCGCCTCTCTGGCAGACCGCCCCCTTACTGCGCTCCGCCGCTGATCCAGATGACGTTGTCCTCCGCTTGGCCGTTGACCGGCCACCAGAAGAAGCCTTCTTTGTGAAGGAGCTCATCCGTAGCTTCCGGTCCCCAGGATCCCGCTGGATAGGAAAGCAGATCCTCTCCGGATTCTCTCCAGGCAGCCGCTATGCGGTCCACGAACGTCCACGCTGCCGCAACCTCGTCCCAGCGGGTGAAGTACGTCGAATCTCCGCGCGCCGCATCGTAGATCAGCAGCTCATAAGCTTCCGGCGTGTTGATGCCGACCTGGCAGCTTTGGCAGAACTCCATGGCGACAGGCTGAACCTCGTTGTCCGCTCCCGGCTTCTTGGCGTTGATCTTCAGGTAGATGCCCTCCGTCGGATTGACGCGGATGACGAGCAGGTTCGGACCCAGCTTATGCCGCTTGGCGAACAGGACGTTGTCCGGAACGTTTTTGAACTCGATGACGATCTCGGTCGTCTTGACCGGCAGCCGCTTGCCCGTGCGGATGAAGAACGGAACTCCGGCCCAGCGGAAGTTGTCCACAAGCACTTTGGCGGCAAAATACGTCTCCGTCTTGGATTCCGGATTCACGCTGTCTTCCTGGCGGTAGCCCGGAAGCTCCTTGCCTTTGGATTGGCCGGAGGAGTACTGCGCCCGCACGACATTATCGCGGACTTCCTCGCTTGACGCATATTGGCGAAGGGAGCGCAGAACCTTGACCTTCTCGTCGCGGAGACTTTCCGGATGCAGCCGTCCCGGGGGCTCCATGGCAATCATCGTAATCATCTGCAGAATATGGTTCTGCCCCATATCCCGAAGCGCGCCGGAATTGTCGTAATAACCGCCCCGCTCCTCTACGCCGACCGTTTCGGACAGCGTAATCTGGACGTTGGCGATATGATCCTTGTTCCAGAGCGGTTCGAACAGCTGGTTGGCAAAACGCAGAACCTGGATGTTCTGGACCATTTCCTTGCCGAGGTAGTGATCGATCCGGTAGACCTCTTCTTCCTTGAACACTTGGCTGATCTGTCCGTTCAGCTCGCGGGCCGATTCCAAATCATAGCCGAACGGCTTCTCGATGACGAGCTTGTGCCATCCCTTGGATTCCAGCAGGCCTCCGTCGCGAAGGTTGAACGACACCGGACCGAACAGCTCCGGAGCGAGAGCAAGATAGAAAAGCCGGTTGCCTTCGATGCCGAACTTCTCGTCGAGCTCCGAGGAGAGCTGGTTCAGCTCCCGGAAGCCGTCGACGTTATGGATATCGAGCGGCTTGTAGACGAAGTGGTCGGCAAACTTCTGCCATACCTCGACATCGGTCGGCTTGTACCGGCAAAACTCCATGATGGACTCGTATACGTCCTGGCGGAACTGCTCATTGTCCCGCGGACGGCGGGCGAGTCCGACAACCGCGAAATTCTCTGCCAGCTTGCCTTCTTTATATAAGGAGAACAGCGCCGGGAACAGCTTCCTCCGCGCCAGATCGCCCGTGGCTCCGAACAGATAATAGACCGCGCCTTCAGCGGCCGATGATTCCTGTTTGCTAGAGTAGTTCATGTTCCCTCATTCTTTCGTCATAAATTTTGGATGCATCAGCTTGATATGGTATGTAGTGTATCATAACGTTGCGGGAATCGCCATTCATGGCGGCCAATCTTCATGGGGCCTTCACGTTCCCTCTGCCCCGCTCTCCGAGAGGTCTCCCGTAATGAGCGGAATGCCGACCGTGATCTCCGCCGCGAAGTCCGCATCGCCTCCGCCATGCTCCGCCAGCTGGATATTGGCGGACCGGCTCCCTTCCTTGCCTTCTCCAAGCCGCATGGCTCCTGCAACTGCAGTGGAGCTGTACGTCCGGACAATCGTTCGGGAATCCTTATACTCATCCAGAACGACTCCTGCCGCCTTTTGCGCGATGCGGCCAGCGGCGCCGACCCGAATAGCCTTGCCGTAAAGCTTGATGCTCATCATCCGCTTGCCGCCCGTGCCCGTCTCGGTCAGAGCGGCATTGACCTCGATCATTTCATTCAAGATAGCTTGAAGCTCCGCTGCAGGCGGAGCGTGGTAGGTCATGACGGCTTGCCGCGCCGCATCCCTGTTCTTCTGAACCGTGCCGAGCAGCTGCATTTTAAGCGTGCCGTTCGCAGTGGTACGCACCGCTTCCCATAGGATGCCCCCGCTGGTTTTGTTTTCATCCTTCCCGCCGGCAAGGTCTTTCGCGTCAGCGGTCATGCCTAGCGCTTCCGCGGTCTTGGCCGCTTGATCCGACGTCACTCCTTCCACGCTCCAGCGCAAATGCCAGGAGGCCGCCCTGGAGCCGCCTCCCAGCTCGCCGTCGGCCCAGTTCCACAGCTTCTCCATATCCTCGCCGGTTGCGGAAGACATCTGAACGTCCGGCTTTTTCGATGCCGGCACGCTCCAGCCGATGGAGCCTTTGCCCCCGGCTGTATAAATTGTAACGAGAACGGCCAGCGCAAGGAAGGCCAGCATAACGCCTGCGCTTTGTTTGGATCGCGGATTGCTCATCATAGTCCCTCCATTCCCTTGGCCCGTTGACTGGGTATTTGACCATACGCATCAGCCCGTAGGTGAATATAATGCATCATTCCATCCATCAAGGAAAACCAGAAAGGATGAACAACAGAAAATGGAACCTATTCGGCCCTTGCACGAAGAACATGTCCAGCGTTTCTGCGGAATGCCGGTGTGCGCCATTCTCAAGGACGGTACACGCCATATGGGTATTCTCACCGCTTGCCATGGCGGGCGGATTTATCTGAACGGCGGCGAAGAGCATCATAAGCGCCAGCAGCAAGGAATCGGGATTTTAGGGAAGCCGGCAAAGGGCAAAGCGAAAAAATCCAAAGCATCCAAACCCGTGCAGGAGCAAGTTATGGAGCAGGAAGCCCATACTCAGGCTTATCCATACGGCCCCGGAGCAGGTCCTTACGGCCCTGGGTTCTATGGCGGCAGAGGTCCATATGGATACGGGTACGGCGCTGCGGTCGGCGTTGACCTCGCTTTCCTCGCCTTTCTGCTGCTGCTGATCTGACCATCCGTCGATAGTTGAACAGCCCGCCGACGTTTCCGGGACAGGAAGCTTCGGCAGGCTGTTTCTCTATGCACCTTATAGGGGTAATGGATTTCAATTCCAGCCTGAGGGAGGCTTCCTGATGATAGGTCCTTTGCGTCGAATGAACCGCATCTTCCATGTGGAAAAAGTAGCGCCGACCGTCCCCGTTGCCCCAGCCGCTCGAGAGCGGGTAGATTCCGGCCTGCCCGACTATGGCATGGATGGCATGACAACCCGGTTCGTCTCCGACTTTCGCCTGACTGCATCCTGGCTCCAGGCTGCGAGCCGGCTGCGTCCGCTTATCCAGGACATGCGCCGCCGGCGCCAGCAGCTGCTGAGCGACGGAACGGCAGGTATTGATCTCTCGGGACTGGCCGATACCGTATACGAGCTCGCAGAACGATGGAACGATCTGGAGCTGCTTTATTTCCGCTGCAGACCTGGCCTCAATCCTTCCATCGAGACCGACCTGCGCTCCATGCGATCCCATCCTGCCGCACGTCAAGCCGGATTGGACATGAACAGGCAAGGGGAATGGAGGGTCAACCCCGTCGCCCTCAACCAGCAGCTTGAGAACCGCCCCGATGCGGTGCTTCGAGCCTTGTTCTCGTCGGAAGGACTGCTTCCTTACGCCGATCAGCTGCTCGCCTCATTCGAAGCGCAGCCTGCGGCATCCCTTATCGATCATGCCCATCTGCCTTCGGCGGGAACCTATAACGAGGACGGGGTTCTCGATGATATGATTCATCGTCAGGTGTCTTCATTCAGCTGCTTTGGCTTGAATCTCTTCCGTGCTTCGCGCTGAATTCTCAATCCACGGCCAAATCATGCTTGTGCGCATATATAGCCGCCTGCGTGCGGTCCTCTACGCCGAGCTTGTTGAGCACATTGGTCACATGGAATTTGACCGTCTTGATGCTGATGAACAGCTTGTCGGCAATATCCTGGTTGGACAAGCCCTGCGCGACCAGCATGAGCACGTCCATTTCCCGCTCGGTAAGATCTTCATGAGGCGGTTTCTGGACCGGCTGCTTGGGTTGACGGAGCCTGCTCATCATTTTGGCTGCCACCTGGGATTCCAGCACGGATTGTCCTCTTGCCGCAGCGCGAATCGCTTCGGCGATTTCGCTTGCCCGGGAAGTTTTGAGCAGGTAGCTGAACGCTCCCGCTTCAATGACGGGGTACATCTTGCTGTCATCGAGATAGCTTGTAAGCACGATGACCTTGCATTCCGGCATGATCTCCATCAGCCTCCGGGTCGTTTCGACTCCGTCCATTTCTTCCATGACCAGATCCATCAGCACGACATCCGGGGCATAGGCGGTAGCCAGCCTGATTCCTTCGGCACCGTTGCCGGCCTCTCCCACAACCTCGATGCCTTCCTCCGTATCGAGAACCGCTGCAAGACCGATCCGAACCATCTCATGGTCGTCTACAAGCAGCACCTTGATGGGCCTTGCCATTCCGCTGTCGCGCTCCATTCGTTCCGGCATGCTCATGGTTAGAATCCGCCCTTTCCGTCTTCCAGGGGAAGCCACATTTCAATGGCCGTTCCTTCGCCCGGAGCCGTATGAATTTGTATGTTGCCGCCAAGCTCATGAATCCGTTCTTCCATCGTCAGCAAACCATAGGAGGCCTGTTTCTTTTCTTCCAGATCGAAGCCGACGCCATTATCGGCAAAGCTCAGCTTGGCTTTGGCTCCATCCCGCTCCAGCCTCATGACCATCTTGCTGGCCTTGGCATGGCGCAGGGCGTTGGACAACGCCTCTTGCGCAATCCGGAACAAATGGTCCTCGGCGCTGGGGCGGAACAGAATGGTCGAATCCACATCAACCGTGATGTCCATCGGGACTTTCGCTTTCAGCTCTCCAACCAGCCGTTCGAGCGCCTGGGCCAAGTTTTTGCCATCCAAATGAACGGGACGCAAATGCAGCAGAAGCGCTCTCATTTCGGACTGGGCCACGGCCGCCATCTCCTCGATCAGCTGCACCTGCCTGCGTGCGCGCTCCCAATCCTTCTCGATCGTCCGGCTTACCGCCGTTGCGGTCATGGATATGGCGAACAGCTGCTGGCTCACGGCGTCATGGAGTTCGCGAGCCAGGCGCTGCCGCTCTTCGATGACAGCGGTGAACTTGACCTGCTCCCGCCACTCCTCCTGCTCCTCGGTTTCTTCCGGGCGTGCTCCCTCTCCTTCGGGAGAATGCGGAATCGTAATCGATTTGCGCCTGCTCTGCTGCTGGTTCAGCTTGCGGAGAGCTTCTCTAAGCTTGGACGTCTGGAGGTAGCTGTTCAGCACAGCCCCGGCGAGCGCAGCCGCGATGACCGCCAGCCCGTATAAGGCCCCTTTTCCTTGTATGGCAAAGAATTCGACATATCCGGTTCCTTGCAGCACGATGAGCAGCAGTCCAAGAATGATAAGCAGCCACAGTACCGTTTCAAGAACGTTTTTCTTTGTAGGTCCCTGACCCTTTCCTGGAGGCTTTTTGGCAGCCACAGCGATACTCCCCCTTCTTTCTCTCTCTACTTTACCTTTCCGGCGTCAACGGTTCAAGCGTTCCTCCGCCGCAAGCAAACAAGCCTCGGAACCCGGCGGCTGCGCCGCCATGTCCGAGGCTTGCGAAAGCAAAGCTTAATTAATTCGCTGCGTCTTCTTGTGCAGCAGCTGCCTGAGGAGGATTCAGCTTGTTTTTGAGCTGCTGCAGCTGTTCTTCTACCTTCAGCTGATTCTCCGGACGGATGGATGCAGCTCCCTCCGCTTTATAGCCGCTTCCGTAAGGTCTGCGGAGAACATCGGCTTCGGCTTCCATCTGCATGATTTTCTCTTCCATGCGGCCGAATCCACGGGATGCAGTGCCTGTATCAAGGGAGCCGACATTGGCGGAAGCCTGAGACATCTGCTTTTTCGCCTTGGCCATTTGAGCACGGGCGGCCAGCTCGTTGCGTTTGTTGCGGAGCTGGTAATACTCGTCCTTCATGCCGTACAGCTGCTGCTTCAGCTCGTCGGCTTGGCTCTTCGCTTCCAGATGAAGCTGGCTGTATTCTTGCACCTTCTCCTCGAAATACAGCTTCTCTTCCAAAAGCTTGCGGGCAAGATCCTCTTGGCCGGAACGAAGCGCCGTTTCCGCTTTGCTGTCACGATCCGAGGCGCTTCTTGCCGCTTCGTCAAAGCGCTGCTGCATGCGGCGCTCGTTGGCCATTTGCTTGGCTACCGTAACCTCGGCCTGGTGGATTTCCTGCTCCATGTCGCGGAGGTACTGGTTCAGCATAACGACCGGATCTTCCATTTTATCCAGCGCCTCGTGCATTGAAGCTTTTGTAATATCTTTCAGGCGTTTGAAAATACCCATGTTGTTATTCTCCCTTCTCATACTTCGAAAGTTTGGCTTTCAGTTCTTCCAGCTCGTTGCGCAGAGCTTTCTTCTCCAGGTCATCCATCATCTTGTCCAAGTCTGCCTGGCGGTTGCTGTCGGACTGCCATCCTGCCGTTGTCGGACCTTCCTGGTATTGCGGAGGGTTGCGGTAAGGGCCGCCATGCTGGCCGCCTCCTGCGCCTTGGCCGAATCCGGGGCGGCCCGGATCGTTGTTTCCTCCGTAGAAGTCGCCGCCCCGTCCATTCTGATAAGACCCGAAGTTTCCTGGAGGAAACTGGTTATAGTCATGCTCCTTCGGAATGACCAGCGCCGCCAGGATATAGATGACAATGGCTGCGCCGCTAGTGCAGACGGCAAGGATGATCGTCAGAATACGAAGCAGATTGGCATCTACATTGAAGTAATCCGACAGCCCGCCGCATAATCCGAACAGAACTTTTTTGCGTCTGGAGCGATATAATTGCTTCATGATGTTAGGTTCCTCCTTGTCCCAGCTTTCTCTTCAGCTGTTCCAATTCCATTTCTACCGCCGATTGGTAGGAAGAGTTTCCACCATGACCTGCGGTACCTTCGCTGCGAAGATCCCTGAGGCTGCGGGCTTCGTGCTCCATATCCGTGATCCGGTCGTCAAGCCTGCGGAACATGCCGTCAGGTTTGCCGCCGGGCTGGCCGGATACGGCTCCTGTGTAACGGGCGTTCATACGCTGCTGCAGCTTCAAGGATTCCATACGGGCCGAATAGTACTCTCGCTTGTCATACACGATCTGGTACTCGCTTCTCATCTCCTGAAGATTTCTTTCCAGGTTTTCCACGCTCTGGCGGCCTTGCTCGTACAGATCGCGATACTGCCGGGCGCGTTCCTCTGCGGATGCTTTCTCATGAAGGGCTATGCGGGCCAGCTGCTCTTCACCGGCTTTGAGTGCGGTAACGGCTTGCTGCTCCCGCTTTTCCTTCTGCTGCTCAGCGGTGAGCCATTGCATTTTCAATTGCTGGTTATGGGAAGAATACTGCTGATACAGACGCTCCGATTGAATGATCTCTTCCCGTGTCGACCACAGGAACTGATCGATCAGCCGTACCGGATCTTCCGCTTTCTCCAGGTGCTCGTTCAGCGTTGCGATCGTTATGTCTCTGACCCTGCGGATAATACTCATATTTGTCCTCCTCTAGCCGGTTGCTCTTCTTTCTTTCGTTTTTCTTTCGTTTCGTTTTTCTTTCTTTCGTTAATGAAGCCTTTTTCCTTTAAAGAGGGAGACTCCCCATACGATCAGTCCCACTGCGAACAGCAGCATGATCAGAGGCGTTAATTTTCCAAGCAGCCAGATGGCTCCTACGAAGAGAAGAACTCCGCCTACGATCCGGTTGCCGTTCCTCCAGCCGATGACTCCAAGTCCCAGAACAATAAGAGGGAAGATCAAGGATACGGCCCAGCTGATCAAATGACCTAAACCGAGAAATTTCATGGCCAGCAATGCGCCCGCCACAACCAAAATGATGCCTACCGTTGAATTGCGTTTCATCTCTGATTGCCACCGCCTTTCGATTCGCGAATATGCTCTCTTGCTTATGTCCTTATTTTAGGCCATCCCGGCAAAGTTCAAAACGGACTTGCGAACGTTTCTGTACCTGGACTCAGGTCGGGGAGGGTCTCCGTCCTGGAATTGGGAAGGATTGCGACCTGCTTAAGACAAGCCTGAAACGGTCGAATTCAGAGGTCCATATTTGAGGGATACAGGTATATACTAGTAATGAAGAAGGGCTATATCCAGGCAAGGGGTGCAGCTATGGAGTCCACCGTCGAGCATGATTCCTATTTCATTGATTCCGCAACAAAACCCAAACGGCTCCATGTAATGGAATGGCGCCCGTCCGGGACAGCTAGAGGCATCATTCAATTAAGCCATGGCATGGCCGAACACGTCGGAAGGTATGACTCTTTTGCAAGGGAGATGGCCCATGACGGATACATCCTTATCGGCCATGACCACATCGGACATGGTCGGTCTGCAGCAGCAGGCGGGTTAGGCCATATGCCGGCCTCGGGAGGATGGCAGGAGGCATCCATGGACCTTCAGCGAATAGCGCTTCATGCGAAGGATCGGTTTCCGGAACTGCCACTCCTATTATTCGGTCATAGCATGGGCTCTTTTCTTGCGAGAACCTGCCTGATCGATGCTCCGGACTTATGGCAGGCTTGCATTTTGAGCGGGACAGCCTGGAATCCTGCCTTTGCGTTGGCGGCAGGCCAAACCTTGATTCGGCTTGAGATGATGCTGAGAGGTGAGCATGCCCGTTCCGAGCTGTTGAACAAAATCATTTTCGGTTCCTACAACAAGAAATTCAAGCCCAATCGAACCCGTCATGACTGGCTTTCGGTAGATGAAGGCAATGTTGACCGTTATATGGCGGACCCGTATTGCGGATTCATCCCTTCCGTCGGGTTTTTCAGCAGCTTGATTGCAACCGGAATTCCCTACATCCAAAATCAAATGCATCTGGCTAAAATGAACAAAACGATGCCTGTATACTTCTTTTCCGGCGCCGATGATCCGGTCGGCCAGTATGGCAAAGGTGTTGAACGTACGTTCCAAGCTTTTTTGGATGCCGGGATGAGAAACGTCACGATGAAGCTTTACCCCGATGTCCGTCATGAGGCTATACAAGAATGGAATCGGAAAGAAATTCGGGAAGATCTCCGGCTTTGGCTGAGTTCCAACCTTTAATGCTTCTTTTCATGGATGCGAAAGAAAAAGGCTTGCAGAACCGCATAAGCGATTCTACAAGCCTTTTGGAATGCTGGTGAAGGGACTCGAACCCCCACTCCGTCTCCGGAAGCGGATTTTGAGTCCGCCGCGTCTGCCATTCCGCCACACCAGCACATATAAAATTTCCTCTTCACTCTATATATTCAAGAGGCAGAGGAATCAAACTTCATTTTAAATGGAGATAAAATGGCGTGCCCTAAGAGATTCGAACTCCTGACCTTTTGATTCGTAGTCAAATGCTCTATCCAGCTGAGCTAAGGGCACACGTTAGATAAGATGGAGGCGCCACCCAGACTCGAACTGGGGGTAGAGCTTTTGCAGAGCTCTGCCTTACCACTTGGCTATGGCGCCACAAAATTGGAGCGGAAGACGGGAATCGAACCCGCGACCCTCGCCTTGGCAAGGCGATGCTCTACCGCTGAGCCACTTCCGCAAATAAATGGCTGGGGATTCAGGGATCGAACCTGAGAATGACGGAGTCAAAGTCCGTTGCCTTACCGCTTGGCTAATCCCCAACAAAACATGGGGCGATCGAGGGGAATTGAACCCCCGAATGCCGGAACCACAATCCGGTGCGTTAACCACTTCGCCACGATCGCCATACTGGCAGGGGCAGCAGGAATTGAACCCACACTAACGGTTTTGGAGACCGCTGTTCTACCTTTAAACTATGCCCCTAAAAACTGGTGGAGGATGATGGATTCGAACCACCGAACTCGTCAGAGAACAGATTTACAGTCTGCTGCGTTTGGCCACTTCGCTAATCCTCCAAAAAAATGGTGCCGCCGAGAGGACTTGAACCCCCAACCTACTGATTACAAGTCAGTTGCTCTACCAGTTGAGCTACAGCGGCATATTCAATTATCAAAAAACATGGTGGCTCGGGACGGAATCGAACCGCCGACACAAGGATTTTCAGTCCTTTGCTCTACCAACTGAGCTACCGAGCCCGAATGCTTATTGAAAATAAAATGGCGGAGCTGACGGGATTCGAACCCGCGGTCTCCTGCGTGACAGGCAGGCATGTTAGGCCTCTACACCACAGCTCCATATTGGTTGCGGGGACAGGATTTGAACCTGTGACCTTCGGGTTATGAGCCCGACGAGCTACCGGACTGCTCCACCCCGCGGTAGTTGAATGGTGGAAGCTGAGGGGATCGAACCCCCGACCCTCTGCTTGTAAGGCAGATGCTCTCCCAGCTGAGCTAAGCTTCCATGATGGTGACCCGTAGGGGATTCGAACCCCTGTTACCTCCGTGAAAGGGAGGTGTCTTAACCCCTTGACCAACGGGCCTTGATTGAAAAGAACGGAGAGAGAGGGATTCGAACCCTCGCACCACTTACGCAGTCTAACCCCTTAGCAGAGGGTCCCCTTGAGCCACTTGGGTATCTCTCCAAACGAAAAGTCTTGCTACGGAGAAGGAGGGATTCGAACCCTCGATACGCGATTAACGTATACACGATTTCCAATCGTGCTCCTTCGACCACTCGGACACTTCTCCATATGGCTCCCCGAACAGGACTCGAACCTGTGACAACTCGATTAACAGTCGAGTGCTCTACCAACTGAGCTATCAGGGAAAATACTTGGTGGAGCCAAGGAGGATCGAACTCCTGACCTCCTGCTTGCAAGGCAGGCGCTCTCCCAGCTGAGCTATGGCCCCATGTTCTATGTATTGAATCATCGAACACCAGGTATAAACAGGCTTTCAAGCTTGCGCCTTGAAAACTGGATCGAATCAATATGTTGGATGCTGAGTCCATTCGTGCTTCTTACATGGCTAGCGAATCGTACGGAGATTCATCTCGCCATGTCTCGCCAACGTTCATCGTCTTGCGACGATATCCCGTAGGCTTGATCCATAGGATAAGCCCTCGACCGATTAGTATTCGTCAGCTGCACGCATTGCTGCGCTTCCACCCCGAACCTATCAACCTGGTCGTCTACCAGGGGTCTTACATACTGGGAAATCTCATGCTTGAGGGGGCTTCGCGCTTAGAT
>NZ_CBRA020000030.1:0-13510 GCF_000469945.2 Paenibacillus sp. P22
GCGACGCCGACGCCAAGCGGGACGCCGACGCCAAGCGCGACACCGACGCCAAGCGCGACGCCGACGCCGGGAACGGAGCTCAAGCTCCGCCTGTGCTGCAGCCGGACGGCGACGACAACACGGCCGGGCGCGCCATGGTGATTTCTTTTGAAGAGGACAGCCGGTGGAGAGCCGCCATTACCGCCGTGAGCGTGAACGGGACCTACTTGGATGCAGGAAGCTATCATGCGGATTCGCCAGGCATGCTGGAAATCGGCGCAGGAGCATTTCCGGGCAAAGGCGTATACACCGTGAACGTGGAAGCGAAGGGCTACCGGAGCGTCCAGGTCCGGCAGCAGGTCGGGGAGTGGATGCTGACCTGGTCGGACGAGTTCGATGGAAACGCCGCGCAGCCGGATACGAACGGAGTCGACCTGTCCAAGTGGGGATACCAGCTTGGGAACGGCTCGGATTACGGCGTTGCCGACTGGGGGAACAACGAGCAGCAGTTTTACCGCAAGGAGAACCTGAAGGTGGAGAACGGCAGCCTCGTCATTGAAGCGCGCAAGGAAAGCGTGAACGGCAAGCCGTATACTTCAGGCCGGATCTGGACATCCCCGACCTTCAGCCAAGCCTACGGCAAGTTCGAGGCCCGCATGAAGCTGCCGGCCGGCCAAGGGCTGTGGCCCGCCTTCTGGCTCATGCCGAAGGACAGCGTATACGGCACCTGGGCCGCCTCGGGAGAGATCGACATCATGGAGGCGCGCGGACGCTTATTGAACGAGGTCGGAGGCACGCTGCATTACGGAAAGCCTTCGCCGAACAACCGTTATACCGGCAAGACATACACCTTCCGGAAGGGGAGGACATTACAGGCTTCCACACGTACGGCGTGGAGTGGGAGCCCGGCGAAATCCGCTGGTACGTGGACGGCAAGGTGTACCAGACCCAGAACCGCTGGGACAGCCAAGGAGCGGGGCAGCCGGACAAGTATGCCTTCCCGGCTCCGTTCGACCAGCCGTTCTATATTATTCTGAACATGGCGGTCGGCGGCAATTACGACGGCAACCGCCTGCCGGAGGATTCGGCGCTTCCGGCCCGCATGGAAGTCGATTATGTCCGCGCCTACGAAATCGACGGACGGCCTTATCGCACCCCGCAGGAGCCGGTGGCCGAGCGCGAGCCTGTGCCGGCGGACGCCAAGCTCCCGGTGAACGGCAGCTGGATCTACGACGAGACGTTCGAGCATGGCCTGAAGGACATCGCGGCATCGGGGACGGCGCTTGATCCTCTGTACTGGAACTTCCTGCATACGCCGGACTACGGCGGAGCGGGCAGCGCTTCGATCGAGACGGTGGACGGCAGGAAAATGGCGAAGATCGCCATTTCCTCCGGAGGCGTGCAGAACTACGCCCTGCAGCTGATCCAGTACGCGACCTTGGTCAAAGGGCATGCCTACAAGCTCAGCTTCGACGCCAAGGCGGCGGCGGACCGGACGATCGCCGTGAAAATGGGCGGAGACGAGGACAATGGCTGGGCTGTCTACACGGACCAGTTCTCGCCCGCACTCGGAACGAGCCTGCAGCATTACGAGTACCGCTTCCTGATGAACGGCGATACGGATTCGACCGCCAGGCTGGAGTTCAATGCCGGCTTGAACGCGAGCGCGGTATGGATCGGAGGCGTCAAGCTGGAGGAAATCGACAGCGTCGCCGACCCTTCCGCCGCCAAGGAACCTCTGGCGGACGGCAACCACGTCTACAACGGAGGCTTCGATCTCGGCACGATGGACCGGCTCGGCTATTGGACCGCCGCTCCTGCCGGCTCCGTCTCGGTTGACGCCGCAGCGCGCGAGGCGAGAATGCATGGATCCGAAGGGAAGCCGGTTTCGCTGGAGCAGAGCGGCCTCAACCTGCTGCAGTCCGACGATTACGAGCTGACTTTCCTCGCCCGCGCTTCTGCCGCGGGACGCTCCTTGACCGCATCGATAGGCAGCGGCGACGGCTCCGCCGTCTTCGGCTCGCAGGCATTCGAGCTCGGCAGCGGAATGGGCGCCTACAAGCTTGCCTTCACGATGCCGGCAGGAGTTACGGATGCGCACGGCAAGCTCCGCTTCCTGGCGGAAGCCGGCCAGGGCGACATCCTGCTGGATTCGGTGCGTCTGGTGCGAACCTCCAACCGCAACGTCGATTACAGCGGCGTAGATCTGTTCCCGCTGAAGAACGGCGGCTTCGACGCCGGCTTTGACGCTTGGGAGCCGTTCCAGCAAGGGGCGCAGGCTTCCTTCGCCATCGATCATGGAGCGGCCCGAATCGATATCGCGAATGCCGGTCAGGAAGCCTGGAACGTCATGCTCAACCAGGGCGGCATGAACTTCTCGAAAGGTCTGACTTACCGTCTCGAGTTCGACGCCCGCGCAAGCGAGGCGCGCGGCATTCTGGCGACGCTGGAGAATGGAGCCTATACGCGGCGCTTCGATTCCGGCACGCTGCCTCTTTCGACGGAGTGGCAGCATTTCAGTTATGACGTGAAGATTTCGGAGAAGGAAAGCCTGGCGTTGAAATTCCAGCTCGGCAAGCTGCCGGGAACGCCGGCGGGCTCTCATCAGGTATGGATCGACAATGTCGTGCTGGAGGTCGCGAATGCTCCGGTCAAGCGGCCGCCGCTGCTCATCGCGGACCAGACCGGCAATACGGCCGGTGCCTTGCTGGAGCTGACCTTCGCCGACGATGCGGCTTGGCGGGCTGCGGTTGCGGGCGTGGCCGTGAACGGCCGCTTGCTGGAAGCCGGTCTGTACGAGCTGCTGCCTGGCGTCCTGAAGCTGCTGCCGGGAGCGGTAACCGAAGGCGGGACGGCGGCTGTGACCGTCAAGGCGGCCGGTTATGGAGATGCGGCCGTACAGCAGCCGGTCAAAGAAGCGGACGGCAATCTGCTGGCCAACGGATCGTTCAGCGCGAAGGATGCGGGCTGGATCTACTGGAAGGGAGACGGCGGGGATTCCGAGTTCTCCATCCAGCAGGGAACTGCCCAAGCGGTCATTCTGAACAACGGCGGCATCCATCCCCAATGGAACGTTCCTGTCAGCTGGTCGGCCCAGCTCATTCAGGAGAATTTGCAGCTCAAGGCCGGCCGAAGCTATGAGCTGAGCTTCCGGGCTTGGGCCGATGCGGACCGTCCGATCGCGGTGGAATGGGATCCGGGCAAAACGTTGACGCCGTCCGTATTCCGGATCACCGGCGACGACCAGGCCGTCTACCGGACGGTAATCAAGCCCGGGGCGGATATCGCGACCCCGCTGAAATTCCTGCTCGGCAATGTCATCGACGGCGACGCCGCGACCCCGTCCAGCCCCCACACAGTATGGCTGGACGACATCGCGGTGCGGGAAATCGCCGCTGCTCCCGCTTTTTCGATCCAGGGCAGCAGCCTTGCCGGTCAAGCGGTGACGCTGGCTTTCGCCGATGATCCGGCTTGGAGGCAGGCGGTTTCCGCCCTCGCGGTGAACGGCGCGCCTGTTCCGGCGGACGCCTGGACACTGGAGGCGGGCAAGCTGACGCTGGCGGCCTCGCTCTTCCCTCAGGCCGGAGCGTACCGGCTGACGGTCGAAGCGGCGGGGCATGCTCCGGCGGGAATCGTCATCCAGGCGGCTTCATCGGCTCCGAATGTCGCCGCAGGCAAGCCGGCATCGGCATCCTCCGCCAAGCAGGCCGCGGCGAACGCCGTGGACGGGGATTCCGGCACCCGCTGGGAGTCGGACTCCGCGGATCCCCAGTGGATCGCCGTCGACCTCGACGGCTTGTACCGGCTGGACGAGGCTGTCCTGCACTGGGAAGGAGCCTTTGCGAAAAGCTACCGGATCCAGGTCTCCTCCGCCGAATCGCCGGGCGACGGAGATTGGACGGATGCATATGCCCAGCCGGCCGGAAACGGAGGGGTCGAGAGGATCGCCCTGAACGGCGTCCAGGCCCGCCATGTCCGCGTGTACGGCCTGCTTCGCGGCACGCAGTACGGCTACTCGCTATGGGAGCTCGAAGTGTTCGGCAATCCGGCTTCCTCATGAAATGGAAAGGTCGGCGCAGCGCGGAATCCGCGGCATGCGCCGGCTTTTTTCTTGTCTGTCCCCGTGTGTGTCCAGCGGCAGCGCCGCCTGCTCCTCCCATAGGTTTTAGTCATGATGGAAAGACGGCGTCCATATGTTCTACTAGCACGGCTTCAAGACATCCGGACAGAAGGGAAGATGAGCATGGCCATTTCCTACATGGACTACACCTCGCCCGATCTGCAGTTTTTCTTCGACGTGAATAAAAGCAACGCGTTTTTCACCAACAGCAAAAACTACATCAACATTCTCGGCTACAAGCAGCTGAATACGCTCGGCAACGCCTCTATCCTCGATATTTTCATGAGCAAGGGCCATTATGTCGAGCCGCACTATCATCAGAACGCGACCGAGCTGGTCTACTGCGTCTCCGGCAAGATTGCCGTCTCGTTCATCAATCCGTTCACGAACAAGCTGTACAACATTCCGATCACTCCCGGCCAGGTGGCCAACGTGCCTCAGGGATGGTGGCACTACGAGCAGGCGACAGAGGACAACACCCATGTCGTCGCGATCTTCGACGCCCCGATGCCGGAGGTGATTCTGGGCTCGGACATCCTGCGGCTGACTCCGCCGAAAGTATTCGCGGATACGTATTGCCTCGACGAAGCCAAGTGGAAGGAAGCCGTGGCGCCGATTACGAAAACGGTCGGCATCGGACCGCTCGACAGCTGCGGCAAAACCCGCGCCGACGGCGGCTTCGAGGCTCCATATGCGGATGAGCCGGAGCAGAACCCTTATCAAGGCTACGGGTCGCCGCCGATATCGGAGCCTTACCGGGCGCAGGCCGCTGCTTATGCCCAGCAGCAGCCGTACGTTTACCGGACGCCGCCGTTTCCTTATGCGCCTTATCCGGCTTCTCCTTACCAGGCCGGCCCTTATCAGGGAGGCGGCTATCCGCAGGCGCATCAGCCTCTTGGCCAGCCGTATCCCTCGTTTCCCTACGCTCCTTACGGGTACCGGCAGCTCTGAAGCTTCTGAATCCCTTGCGGTGCAGGCAGCCCGAACCGCTTGAATCCCTTGCGCTATAGGCATCCCTGAAACGCGCAGGGACGTTCCATAAGCGGCTCAAGTTCTCTGCATGCCCCGGCATCTCCGGCAGCTGCCAGTCGGCAGAGCCTCTTTAGCTCCTGAGCCCTGCGGCTCAGGAGCTTTTTTTAGTGCAGACCGGTTCAAGCCGATCTGATAGACTGGTAAATATTAGGTGGTGGAGGCGGTCTTTTGGGCAAGGAAGGAACAGGAAGAGGAAAAGGAAAAGAAGGAGGAATGGGCAGAGCCAGCCTTATCCGGCTCCGGCTGGCTATCCTGCCGGTGCTTGCTCTGCTGGCCGTCATGTCAGGTCCTTGCGGGACGGCGCTCGCCAACGGCGGGCCGGTCTACGAGCCGGCGGAAGGCTTCGGACCGATGCGGCTGGAGCATTCGGAGAGCCTGCTGCTCATCCGGGAAAAGGTTTCCTACTTCATCCCGGATGACGCTACGGTTCGCTACGGTCCATTTCCGGAGGTGACGGTCGACTACGAGCTGCATAACGGCGGCAAGGATCCGCAGCAGGTCGAGGTTCTGTTCCTGTACCCGGACGGGGACGAAATGGAAGGGCTGCGCGTGACGGAGAACGGGGAAGCTCAAGTTCCCGTCACGCCGGCATCGGAAGATTCGCTTAAAGGCTTGATCGGGCGGCCGACGATCAGGCCGACGATCATGGAGCCGTTCTCCGGCATGCCTCTTGTGACCCGCTCAAGCAATCATGGGGTCGGCGGCGGCCGCTTTCCGCTTGAATTCCGGGCCGGCGAAACGAAGCGGATCCTCATTTCCTATCGGGACCCGGGAGGCTGGGAGGAATCGGCTGTCGTCAACCGGGTCGGGTCCCATCTGTATTACTTGTCTCCGGCCTCCTATTGGGCCGGCAAGCCGAAGGTCGAGCTGGAGGTCCGGCTTGCGGACCGCAGCTCGCGGCTCAGCTCCAATATCCCCATGAACCAAGAAGGCCCTGGCTTGTACCGGGCCTTCCTGAGCGAGCTTCCGGAGGAGGAGTGGGTGTTCTCGCATGCTTCCGGACATCGGCTGCTGCTTCCGCTTAACCGCCAGCCGGAATACAACCGGCTTGTCCTCCTGATTGCGGGCATAGGGGGCAGTCTGACCGCCCTGCTGGCAGCCAGGCTGCGGCGGCTGTGGATCGCCTGGCTCGGAGCCGTCTTTTGGACCGCTCTCGTCATCGGGTCGATCGCCGATATGGGCGGTTATCCGTTCCAACTCATTCTGATCCCGTCTGTGTACGGGGCCAATGCGGCGTTCCAGCTTGCCGTCGCGATTGCGGCAGGAAGACGGATAAGAAGGCGCAGGAGCAAGGAGGAGGATACCGCTTGATCCGGACGGACCGACAGCTTGAATGCGCCGATTGGGCTTGGCCGCAGGCGGTCCGGGCTCAGACCGGTCAAGATGGCCGCAGACGGTCCAGATGCTGACCGGTCAAGATGGCCGCAGACGGTCCAGATGCAGACCGGTCAAGATGGCCGCAGACGGTCCAGATGCAGACCGATCAGCTCGAGCAGCGCGGCAGGATCGGCGCTCTCCGGTGCCAGCAGCGAGTGGATGGCCAAGCCGTCCACCAGCGCGTGAAAGCGGCGGGCTTCGAGCTCGGCTTCCGGAGACAGGACGGCTGCCGGGTTTTCTCCGAGCCAGTACGCGGTCATCTTGCGGAAGCCTTGCAGCAGCTCGTCGTGAACTTCCCGGAAGAGAGCCAGCAGCTCGGGATCGGCCAGGCTTTTGGCGGACAAGGCGAGCCAGACCTCGCCCTCCAAGCGGCGATCCTCGTCCAGAGGCAGCAGCTGGGAGGAGAGCAGCAGAATATCCTGCCGCAGTTCGCCGCTCAGCGCAAGGGAGGCCATCCTTTCGTTGACCCGTTCGGATACGAGGCGCATGGAGAAGGCGATAAGCTCGGATTGGGTAGAGAAATAATGCCGCAGGGAACCGAGCGACATGCCGGCGGCGTCCGCGACGTTGCGCACCGAGGCGTTCTCGATGCCGCCCTCGCGGATAACCTGCCAGCAAGCCTCGGCGAGCTTCCTGCGGCGCTCGGAATGATCGACTTGTTTGGGCATGCCTCATTCTAGCATGGTTGTTTTTTGTAATACAACTGTGCTATTATGCATACTATGTAATAATACAACTGTATTATAAAAAGGGGTGTTCTTCTGGTCGCGTTCATCATCGCCTGCGAAATCGCCTTCTGGGTGTTCGTTGCCGCCGGTCTGGCCTGCCGATATCTGCTGCGGCGAAAAAGGCTGGGAGCCGCGCTGCTGATCGCCACGCCGCTGATCGACGTGGTGCTGCTGGCGGCGGCGCTGTGGGATATCCGCTCCGGAGCAGCCGCCACAGCCGCTCATGGCATCGCGGCCATCTACATCGGCGCTTCCATCGCCTTCGGCCATTCCATGATCGCTTGGGCCGACGCCCAATTTCATCACCGGTTCTCAGGAGGACCTGCTCCCGCCAAGCCTCCTAAGCATGGCACGGCCCACGCTGCCCGTGAGCGCAAGGGATGGCTTCGGCATCTTCTCGCTTACGCGATAGGGGGAGCGATCCTGCTTGGCATGACGGCTTTAGCCGGGGATGCCGCGGAGACTGACGCTCTGATCAAGGTGCTCCGGACGTGGACTCTCGTGCTGGCGATCGATTTCGCCATCAGCTTCAGCTATACGCTTTGGCCCCGCAAGCCCAAGGCGCAGACCAAGGCTTCCTGATGCGGCATCGGCGCTTCGGGGGCTTTTTTTCGTTGGAGAGGCAAGAAAGAGGCGCAGACGCATGAAAGGAGAGCCGCACGCGCGGCGCGATGATCGTTGCTCCTTGCGCGGATCGTCATTCCCAGCGGCGCGCCGACGGGCTATAATGGATTTTATATTCCTTATTTATCCAATCGTCTGGGGAGGAGGAAGGAGCATTGGAGGAGACTGGAGTCCGGCCCGGTCTGGAGGCGTACATCCCCGGCCTAAGGCGGCGCTGCCTGCGGCTGGCGGGAGCGGGATGGGATGCCCAGGATCTGGAGCAGGAGGTGCTGGCCAAGCTGCACCGGCTGCAGCTGCGCGAGCCGGAGAGGCGCCTCACGCAGGCTTATGTGAACCGGATGGCGGCAAATGCCTGGATCGACATCTGCCGCAGCAGGAGCAGCCGAGGGGAACAAGCCGGCGTCGAATACGAGGAGGAGCTGCATGCTCCGCGCGCATCGGGAGGGCCCGACGAGGCGCTGCGCATCCGCATGCTGCTGGAGCAGCTCTCCGGCCGCCTGAATCCGAGGCAGATGGCAATGATTCTGCTCATGGACGTCTTCCGCTTCACGGCGGACGAGACTTCCCGCCTGCTCCGCCTGACGCCGGGGGCTGTCAGGGAAGGGCATAGGCGGGCGCGTCAGCGGCTGCAGGCGCTTGCCCGGGAGGAGCAGGCAGTGCAGGAGCAGGCAGTGCAGCAGCAGGCAGCGCAGGAGCAGGCAGTGCAGCAGCAGGCAGCGCAGGAGCAGGCAGCGCAGGAGCAGGCAGCGCAGGAGCAGGCAGTGCAGGAGCAGGCAGTGCAGGAGAGGGGCGGACCAACCAGGCGCCGGAAATCCGTGGAACCTTTGCCGCCGCGCATTTTCGAGCGGTTTTTGGATGCTTTCCGGCGAGGAGATGCCGAAGGCATATGCAGCGCCTATTTGTCCATAGCCTCCCATGGCGTGCAGGTGGACAAGGTCGAAGCCGGCGGACGGCGGATTTCCTTCGCGTTCCGAGATCCCAGCGGGCATCTCATTCAATTGGTTCAGGATTTGGATTGAAAACCTGTGTATTTTCGAAGCAGGCTTCCGTTATAGAGGATGAGAGCGCTCAACTATCCTATAAGATCCGAGGAGTGGATTCCAACATGCCCGTCAAAAACTATGCCGTCATCCAGCTGCCTGTCAGCAATCTGGAAGCATCGATTCATTGGTATCATGACGTTCTGGACATTCCGTTCACCTTCCCGTTCACGCCGGGCGATACCGAAGCCTGGCTCAACGTAGGCGGAATCGGCCTCGGCCTCGTCAGCAGTCCGAACGTGCCCAAGCTGGAGTTCACGAACATGCACGGCGTCGTGCAGCCGATCATCTCCCTGCAGGTCGACGATATTCATCAAGTCCATTCGAAGCTGCGCGAGCAAGGCGTGGAAGTGGGAGAGATGTCGTACAAGCAGGGAGGAGGCTACAGCTTTATCCTCCGCGACCCCGACGGCCATGTGTCCAATCTATGGGGGGGCTGGCCGAAGGAAGGCGACGAGACTCCTTCCGATGCTGAAGGAGAAGCGGCAAAAGCTTAGCCGCCGGGCTGGCGAGCCGCTGAGACGGCTCGGATGCTTGAAGAAAGCGAAGAGGAGGCTCCGATGGGGAGCCTCCTCTTTGGCATTCAGGCTTCAGGCGGGACAGCCCTCCGATGAAGGCGACAAAACCTTTAAAGCACTTGCTTGCTTTGCTCTGCCTATCCCGCCGCCTTCAGCCCGACAGCCGCTCCGAGCACGAGCACGATGAACAGGATGCGCAGCGGGTTTTTCGACTCGCCGTAGAACAGCATGCCTACCAGCGCTCCGCCGGATGCGCCGATGCCGGTCCAGACCGCATAAGCGGTCCCCATCGGAATCGAACGCATGGCGAGGGACAGCAGTGAGAAGCTCAGAGCGAAGCCGGCGGCCAGCAGCAGCAGGGAGACGAAGTCGCGGCGGCGGGTCAGCCGGTTCATCATGGCGACGCCGAAGATTTCGCATAGCCCGGCTCCGATCAGATACACCCATGCCATCTCAATGCACCTCCCCGGATGCCGGTTCCTTGTCGTGGCTGACCAGCTTCAGCCCGATGACGCCGACGAGCAGCACGCCGATCAGGATCAGCTTGAGTACCTTGGCGGGCTCGCCGAACAAAATCATATCCGCGAGCACGGTTCCGGCTGTGCCGAGGCCGACAAAGACGGCGTATACGGTGCCGACCGGGAGCGTGCGGCTCGCGCTGATAAGCGCATAAAAGCTCACGAGGATGCAGACGGCGGTCGCGATCCATTCCCAGGCCGTGTCGGCATGCTTAAGTCCGATGACCCAGCCCACCTCGAAGAAGGAGGCGCCGATGATTTTAAGCCAGTTCGCATTCATGATGAAAACCCCTTTCGAGCTGCAGGACTTGTTGCCCGGACGGATAGGAAGCTGTATTCCAGTATGCCCCAATAACAGGTAGGAAGCTGTATTCCAGTATGCCCCAATAACAGGACTGAGCATAAATAAAGCCCGGAAGACAAACCGCTTGGAAAGCGGCTTATCTCCCGGGGCTTTTGTCCCTCCGTGTGAATGCGGATCCGTGCTCCGCATCGTTCCCTCTCGGACCAGACCGGCTGGACTTCAGCCGCGGAACCCTAGGCAACCTGAACTGCGCTATGGAATTCAGGCCATTATATCAACAAGCGGCAGGGGAGGCAAGCGCGTTTTTGGCTGGAACTTTTTTGCAGGAGGAGACGTCTTACGGTTGGACGGTCCGGGATAGAACGGACGTTATGATGGTGGGGCCGGATGAGTCGTGATAGAGGATGGTCATGGGGAAAGCAGCGGCTTCATGCGATTGATGATCGTGAAAAGGAAGGCGCTGCAAGGATATAAGCGAGCAGGGGAGAGGACCGAATGACCGACATCGCCAAACGAATCCATAAGGTTCAGGCCATTTTCCTCCTGTTGTCTATCGGTGCTCTGTTGCTCTGTGCTGGCATGTGGAGATACGGGGTTGTCCATCAGGAGGCCGGAGAAATGGATGAGGCGGCGAGATTGTCCATATTCGGGGCGCTCGGCACGTTGTTTTTCGGCGGCAGCTCGGCGGGAATCGGAATCCTATGGCTGGCCGGGACAATAATCGGTAGGGGGGATTCAGCATGAAGGGAACGACAGTTGTTCGCTATCTCTTGCTGTACGGCATTTTCATTGCCTTGTTTCTGGGGGCCTTGCTTGGCGTGGAGCGGATTGAAGGGTATAAAATTACAACGACCGAATATTACGGGATGATGAATATAGGCGGCATCTATATCGCCATGATGTTTATTCTGACGGCAGCCGTTTATCCTGTCCTGGCGCTTCCGGTTACAGTAGCCGCGAACCGCTGGCTGCGACATCCTGCGCTGCAAGCCGTGCTTTTCACAGGTCTGTCTTTGTGGGCCGGCCTGTATCATTACAACAGCTACGGGGATTATTTCATCGAAGGCTATGGGCTTGCTCCATGGAGCTCGATAGGGATCTTCGCGGCAGCGGGTTTGCTGTATACGGCGGCCAATATCGTTCTTGGCAGGCTGGCGGATCGAGCGGAAGAATCGGCCTCGATCCGTCGGCCGTGATTGCGCTTCTGTCACTGCATGGGAAGTCTTGGAATTATCCAGGGACAAACCATGTCAAACTCGGAAACAGGAGCCGGTAAATCGGGGACGAGCCCGGTCATTCGGAAGCAGGAGCCTGTAAATCGGGTACGAGCACGTTCATTCGGAGGCAAGAGCCGGTAAACCTGGGGCAAGCCCGGTCATTCGGAGGCAAGAGCCTGTAAACCTGGGGCAAGCCCGGTCATTCGGAGGCAAGAGCCTGTAAATCGGGGACGAGCCCGGTCATTCGGAGGCAAGAGCCTGTAAATCGGAGACGAGCCCGGTCATTCGGAAGCAGGAGCCTGTAAATCGGAGACGAGCACGTTCATTCGGAAGCAGGAGCCTGTAAATCGGAGACGAGCACGTTCATTCGGAAGCAGGAGCCGGTCAACCGCATGCAAAAGCCCCGCCGCCCATCCAATGGATGAGCGCGGGGCGCAGTCAGGTCAAGCAAATCCGACCTTAGGCTTCTGGCGTTCCTTGAGGTTGACCGATACGGTGCGGATCGAGGAGACGGGAATATACAATTCCTGATATTCCGTCTTGTATTTCACGAACTTGTCGTCCACTTCTTCCAGAATGCCGTCCCCGATATGGGTTCCGTCGAGAAAATGAATCAGCACCTGCTTGCCTTTCAACTGCTCCAGCATAGCCATCACCCCTGCGGTTAAAGTTGGATTCCATTCCATTGTACACCTGCCGGATGCCGTCTTGGCAAAGTATTGATGGCCGAGCCGAATGCCTCTTGTTCTCAAGGCTACATGCTCGTAATGATATGGTCCACGATTCCGTATTCCTGCGCCTCTTCGGCGGACAGGAACGTGTCGCGGTCCGTATCCCGCTCGATGCGCTCCAGCGGCTGGCCCGTGCGCTCCGCCGCGATCCGGTTCATCTTATCCCTCAGCTTCAGGATGCGCGTGGCGGAAATGGCGATATCGCTGGCCTGGCCCTGCGCTCCTCCGGAAGGCTGATGGAGCATGACCTCGCTGTTCGGCAGAGCTCCCCGCTTGCCCTTGGTTCCCGCGAGCAGGAGCCAGGCCGCCATGGAAAAGGCCGTGCCGGTGCAGAGCGTCCGGACATCCGGCTTCACGAACTGCATCGTGTCGTAGATGGCGAGGCCGGCGCTCGTGGAGCCGCCCGGGCTGTTGATGTACATATGAATGTCCTTGTCGGGATCGTCGGCGGCCAGGAACAGCAGCTGCGCGATGACCGCGTTGGCCATATTGTCCTCGATCGCCGTGCCGATGAATACGATGCGGTCTTTCAGCAGCCGGGAATAAATATCATAGGAGCGTTCCCCCTTGTTGGTCTGCTCCACGACATAAGGGATATGGGTCACAGGTCGTCATCCTCCTTCGCTGGATGGGTCGGAATGGTTTTGCCACTGGTAAACGGATGACGGGTAAGGAAAGGATACGGCTGAATCGCGGAAAAGAAATTCCTCTGCCTTTCGTATCCTTTTGGCAGGATCATTCGTTTACCGGTCAGAATAACTATGCGTATTGAAAGGGGATGCCGCCGATGGAGACGGGGCTGGAGCTGGAGGAAGAGCGCGCGGCGCTGAGAAGGTACTGCCTGGCGCTGACCCGCAGCGCCTGGGAAGCGGAGGATCTGGAGCAGTCGGCCTGGTGCAGGGCGCTCGCAGCCCCGATCTGGCGGGAGCATGCCAATCGCCTGGCGCTGCTGCTGCGCATCGCCCGGAACCTGTGGACGGACCATTTGCGCAGGGAAGCTCTCCGCCGTCGGACTATGCCCGAGCGGGAGGAGGCGGGGGCCGTCCAGCCGGCGGCGAGCTGGGAGCTGGAGGAGCTTCTGCGCCCGTTGGAGCTTAGGCTGTCTCCGCTGCAGCTGTCGGTATGGCTGCTGCGCGAGGTCATGGACCGTTCCATCCGGGAGACGGCGGAGCTTCTTCTGACGACGGAAGGCGCGGTTAAGGCCGCCTTCCACCGAGCCCGGCGTTCGCTTGACGTCGTCAGGCGCGATCTGCAAGCCGGCGGCCTGCGGGAGCCGTCCGACGAAGCGCTCCTGGCGCGTCTGCGCGGCCTGGCGGCCGCGG
>NZ_CBRA020000031.1:0-27748 GCF_000469945.2 Paenibacillus sp. P22
TTTGGAATCCTAACTCAATGGCTATAGAGGTTAGGAGCGAAGATACCAAGAAGGATGTTCAAGACCGGAGGGGTGTATGGGAAAGCGGAATTTACTTTAAAAATAGTCTGGCGGACTACGGTCGACTTGTAGTTGCTGACATAGATAAAGCGAAAATGGGATTTGATTTCAGACGCTCTCTATTTACAGAGGGCATTATGCAGGCTAAGACGAACCAAGTTGGGACAGGTATTATCTATAACGAGGGCAAATCAGGAGAAATCTATGGCGGCAATAGATGGAACGGACAAGAGAACGATAGTCAGTGGCTAAGCCTTCGAGCAGGAACCGGAGGTATACGCATGGTTTCAAATGATAACACTCATGAAATGATAGCTGTAGATAACAATGGCGGAATCTACTTGAACGGTGATATTTATATAAACGGGAAGAAACTAAACGACTTGATGGAGTTGGATGAACGTGTATCAAAGTTGGAAGAGAAGCTAAATTCATTAACTAAATAAATAAATAGAAAGAACTCTTGATATTTATAGGGGTTCTTTTTTGCTGTCAAGTATATTATTCAATAGTGAATGTTATACCAAAACCGCTGTTTGTTTAAATCGTTACCTTCAGTTTTTCGAGAAGATAGATTCCTACTCATAAGAAAGATTACAAGAGTGAGGGTTAGAAAATTTGCATAGACCAAGACAACCGCGAAATCATGCTCCCAGCCACTTAGGATGCCGTTACTGATAGAGGCGCCGTGCCAGCTTTGATTTCCTGTAAGTTGCTTGCCCTGTTCTGGACCTAGACCTGCCAATTGGTTGCGTCGGAAGCTCATTCCCAATGATATTTCAGCTCCTCCCCGCAGCCACTTCCCCCCAAACCCTCCGTTCAGCACCAGCCAAATGTTGAGCGCCGTCGACATCGTGAACAGCCCGGCCGGAACTCCCCAGCGGATACGTTCCCGCCCAGGCTCCAGCAGGAACGGGATGAGCAGCAGGAACAGCATGGCGGGAACGCCGTAGCGCTCGTGGATTTCCGTCGGGAGCAGGAAGAAGGCCAGATTGACCAAAGCGGCCGCCTTCAGGAGATGAACGGTTTTAAGATCGCGCAAAAGCAGGATATAGGCCGCAACGAACAGGCAGACAACCCCAAGCAGGATGAACCCGAAGGTCTTATAACTGACGCCGCCAAAGAAAATCGTATCGTCGTGGACGGACGGATTCGTAAAGAGATGGTACCAAAGATTGAAAGCGTTCAGCGAAAGCTGGGGATACATATCCGTTGCGCTGAGATACGCCATGCGGACCATGTCGTCCAGCGCGCCTTTCATCGCGAACCAGCCTGCGGTCAAAGCCGACGGGATGGCAAAGCCGGCGATGAAGAGCAATGGACGGCGCCAATCGCGCCGGAGCAGCTGCCGGAGCAGCAGCGCCCCCAGGACGGGGAGGACGACGATGGCTTGGAACTTGCTCAGCAAGGCGACTGCAATGAGGATGCCGGCGGCTAGCGGTTGGGTCAACACGAGCAGCACGGATATTGCCATCAGCGCGCTGTGGAACACGTCGATCTGTCCCCATACCGCTCCGTCCGCGAGCAAGGCGGGATTGAAGGCCAGACAGGCAAGCAGCGTCAGCCGGCGCTTGCAGGTCCAGCGGCGGAACAGCAGCAGCAGCGCTGCCATGGTGCCGAGATCGAACAGAATCGGAAGCATCTTGCTGCTCAGATGGGCGGTCCGGATCTCGATGCCGAGGAAGTCAAGAACATGCCCGTATCCTTCCAGAATGGCGATGAATACCGGGGGATAGTTCTGCATGTCGGAGCTGAGATAGGAGCCGCGCACGCCATGCTGCATGGCGGCTTCCATCCAGCGGATGAAATACATCTGGTCTCCTACATACCCCTGGGTATAGATGCCCAGCAGAACGCGTATGGCAAGCCCGCCGGCAACGAGGGCGGCAACCGCTGCATAGAATTGCCCGGGCCTCAACCCCCCCGATGGAATCCGGGCATTGTTTTTCCTGTCTTTAAACTCGCCGTCCCTCGGCAGGCTGTCGTTCCTCATTTGTCGGCTCTCCTTTCATTATTATTTTATTGCTCCGTCTATCCTGCTTGTACCATGCATGTCCGAGGTCTCTTCTTATGCATTCTGTCAGCAAGTCAATATTCCCGCTTGCGGTAGGTGCCTGGCGATAGGCCATAGCGATCGCGGAATACGCGGTGGAAATAGGTGTAGGTGCCGAAGCCCGATTCGTCCGCGATCTGCTCCAGCGTCAGCTGGCTGTTGTCCATGAGCCTGAGCGCCATAGCGAGACGGACCTGCTGGGCGTACTGCATGATGGAGCAGCCGATCTGCTGCTTGAACAGATGCACGGCGCGGGTTTTGCTGATGCCGGCATGGGCGGCCGCTTCATCCAGAGTGAAGGAGCCGGTGGCATTGGCTTCGACAAAATGTTTGATTTTCAGCGCCTGCAGCGCGGTCGCGCCGCTTTTCGCAGCCGGCGCCTCCGCGATGGCGCGGTCCAGCAGCAGGCAGAGCGCCTGCAGCAGAGCGGCCAGGATGGCCGGACTGCCTCCGTCGAGCCTGCGCCGCTCCAGCATGAGCTGCTGCCAGACGCTGTCGATCTTCCCGTCGTCCGCGATGCGGATCCGGGGAGGACGTTCCCGCATCTGCCACCATTCATCCAGCCAAGATCCGGTGGCCATGAAGTAATAATCCGCACTCGGACCATAGCGGCTGTCGGGGCCGGGAGCCTCTATTTGCAGATCGTAGGCATCTCCGGGACGATACATCAGCAAATCTCCTGGCAATACGGCCGTCATGGATCCGCCGATGAGCGCGCGGGCCTCCCCCTCCGTCTGCAAGCGGAGAAGGTAGGTATCGAGGGTCCGGAACGATTGGCGAAAAGGCTGCAGATGCCTGGAAAAGTCGCACAGCGTCAGCGTAAGGGGAAGAGGATCCAATGCAATCACTGCCTCTCTTATCTAGCATAATCTAAAAACATGAAGCTTGAATGAACGGGATGTTAGCAAATCTTGAACTTCGCAAACTCGCAGCAGCTTGCCCATAAGGATGGGAAATGGAGAGAGCATTGATCCGAACGACCAGATTGTGGAGGTTCATAGCCATATTGTTTCTTCATCCGGAAAGGCCTTTCCTTTTATAATAGAGTCAATTGTACAGGAAGGGAGGAGAGGCATGAGGGAAGGAGCCCAATTGACCCGAAACAATGTAAGCGCATACGCTGCCCTGGAAGCCGGCATGGCAAGGGTGCTGCAGACGGCTGGAGACACGGGAGACAAGCTGCGGGAGAAGACGCTGCTGAAGTTCCGTTCCGACGAGAGCGGCCGCGAGAACCATCATATCTACGACGATGTGGCCTATCAGACGATCGAGGGCTTCGGCGGCGCGCTGACGGAGACGTCTGCCGTTACGATCGCCAAGCAGTCCGGCCAGGGATCATGGACGCGTATTTCGATCCGGAGCATGGAATCGGCTGTACGCTGTGCCGCTCCCCTATTCAGAGCTGCGATTCCTCGCTCGGCAATTACGCCTATGTAACAGACGGTGACGAGGGGCTGGAAAGTTTCAACGTCGGCCGCGACCGCGTGTCGATTCTGCCGCTGATCAAGCGCGCGGCCGGCAAAGCGGGGGGCGGCTTCCGGCTGTTCTCCTCCCCGTGGAGCCCTCCGGCCCTCATGAAGACGAACGGAGAGATGAACCGCGGCGGCCGGCTCAAGCCGGAATACCGCCAGGCATGGGCCGACATGTTCGTGAAGTACGTCTAGGCTTACAAGCAGGAAGGCATCGAGATCTGCAGCGTCTGGATGCCGTGAGCCGGAATGCTGCTGTCCGCCAGCTCGCCGCGATGTCTGACGGCTGTTCCGCTGATTTGGACGGCAAGCTCAACTTTTTTTATTCAATGACTTAATCGGAGGGACTTATAATGGCTAAAATCACTTTCCCCAAAGACTTTGTCTGGGGCACCGCGACAGCTTCCTATCAAATCGAAGGCGCCTGGAACGAGGACGGCCGCGGCATGTCCATCTGGGATACGTTTGCCCGCACGCCCGGGAAGGTCGTGAACGGCGACACGGGAGACGTGGCCTGCGACAGCTACCACCGCTACGAGGAAGACATTGCCCTGCTCAAGAAGCTGGGCGTGACTTCGTACCGCTTCTCCATCGCATGGCCGCGGATCTTCCCGCAGGGCACGGGAGAGGTCAATGAAAAGGGACTGGACTATTACGGCCGCGTCATCGACGGCTTGATCGAAGCCGGCATCGAGCCGGCCGTCACGCTGTACCACTGGGATCTGCCGCAAGCGCTCCAGGACAAGGGCGGCTGGGACAACCGGGAGACGATCGACGCGTTCGTGAAGTACGCCGAGGTTGTGTTCAAGGCTTTCGGCAGCAAAGTAAAGCAGTGGATCACGTTCAACGAAACCTGGTGCATTTCCTTCCTCTCGAACTTTATCGGCGTGCACGCTCCCGGCCACACGGACCTGCAGCTGGCGACGAACGTCGCTCATCACTGCATGGTCGCCCACGGCAAGACGGTTCAGCTGTACCGCAGTCTGGGACTGTCCGGCGAAATCGGAACGACGCATAACCTGAGCTGGTCGGAGCCTTACACGACGAGGCCGGAGGATGTGGAGGCGGCCCGCCGCTCGCGCGCCTGGGGCAACGAGTGGTTCCTGGAGCCGACGTTCAAGGGGACGTACCCGCAGTTCATGGTGGATTGGTTCCGTCGCAAAGGCGTCGAAGTGCCGATCCTTCCCGGAGACATGGAGACGATCGCGCAGCCGATCGACTTCATCGGCGTGAACTTCTACACGGGCGGCTACACCCGCTACAAGGAGAATAACGGGCTGTTCGACAGCGAGGATGTCCAGGTCGGCTTCGATCAGACGCATATCGGCTGGAACGTCTACCCGGAGGCGCTCTATAAGGTGCTGAGCTGGCTCCACGAGGAATACGGCGATACTCCGATCTACATTACGGAGAACGGGGCTTGCTGCGACGACAAGCTGGACGCCGACGGCAGCGTCCATGACGCCGACCGGGTCGACTACTACCGCAAGCATTTCATCCAGTGCCAGCGTCTCATCGACTCCGGCGTGCCGCTTGCGGGCTACTTCGCCTGGTCGCTGCTCGACAACTTCGAATGGGCTGAAGGCTACGCCAAGCGCTTCGGAATTGTATACACGAACTATGTAACACTGGAACGCACGCCGAAAGACAGTTATTATTTTATTCAAAAGGTCATTTCGGAAGGCGGGTTCGAAGTATAAATGAATAGCCAGGTTTCAGCGGCGCATTCGTCGCTGTCTCCGGACAAGGGCGGCAGCGGGGCGGCAGGCTTCGCTGCCGCTCCTGTCCGGGGGACGGTGAGCGTCCATATTGTGACTTACAACAGCGAAGAGGATATCGAGGGCTGCCTGGACTGCGTTCTGGCGCAGTCGTATCCCATCGAGAAGATTATCGTGCTGGACAATGCGTCCAGAGACGGCACGGTGGAGCGGCTGCGCCGCTATGAGGCGGGGCTCGCGCGGGAGCGGGAAAGAGACCTCCGAGCGGACCGGGAGCGGCATGCCGACAGCCAAGAGCAGGGGGATGAAGGCAGCCGATCCGGAAGCGGAACAGCCTTGCTGCCGTCAGGCGGCAACCGCGCGCGGCTCGTCATCATCGAGAGCGCGGTCAATACCGGCTTTGCCGGCGGCCAGAATCGCGCGCTCGCGGAGGCGGGCAGCGATTACGCGCTCGTCCTCAATCCGGATGTCAGGCTGCATCCGGACTATGTGCGCGGGCTGGCGGAGCGGCTGGACCAGCATACCCGCTGCCGCAATACATTTGCGGTATATGGGTCGGTGCCGGGTGCCCGCCCCAATCCAAGGTCGATCCGGCCGGGGAAGAAGGTTTCCAATGTTCCAAATTGCTCCGCCACGGAAAGAGGGGAATAATGGGAAAGCAGCATTGCGCCTGACCCAATACGCATTTTTTCCGTGACAGAGGCTACTCGTCCAATGACAATCGGGGATGCTGAGCTCGCCATTCCTGCCCAGTTATGATGTTCAGCAAGCCAAAACCGTTTATATCCCCATTGTTCTGTTTTCTTTGCGAGATCAAGCGTGTTTTGAAGGGAAAGCTCGGCTGATCCTCCCTCGACAATTGGGGAGGGATCGAGTACGGAAAGGTCTATTTTCTTTGTCATACATTTTTCTCCTTCTATACAATCAACTTCTTAAAGCTGGCCGGTACCTTTATGGGTTGGAAAGTAGGGTAAAACAAATTCTCCAAGCTCCTGAATGACTTCCTCTGGAGGGCGTTTGGAAAAATAAAGAACAAACGCCAAATGGTTGACGCCAATCGTTTGAAACTGATGAAGCAGATCGACCAAACGGTTTCTTCCCACGGAATAGCCTAAAGGTATGGGAACAGGCATTTCATCGGGATTTTCCGATAAATCGATGAATAAGCTTTGAGAGAAGGGTTTAAACTCTCCTGGAGCATAACCATCAGTTAAAGCACGATAATCCTGGATAAGCTGAGCCTGTTCATTCATGCTGCGCGGGTATTGAAGCCACCCATCCCCATTCCTGGCAATCCAATTGATGGACTGATTGCTGAATCCCGTCACCATGGTCGGAATCGAAGATACAGGCTTTGGGATTAACCTCATATCTGTACCATCGATCAGCCCGGCGCGGCTGTGGATTGTCGGCTGATCCTCTTTCAACAGCCGGTCGAGAATTTCGAAATTTTCTTTAAATAACGGACCGCTTTCCTGCTTAGATATCCCTAAAGCGGTAAAGTCTTTTTCCCTGTCCCCTGAGGCCACTCCCATAATCAATCGACCTGGGAACAATTGATCGATCGATGCCGCTTCCTTGGCTACCCTGACGGGGTGGCGCAAAGGGAGAACCACACTTCCTGTCACTAACGCAATGTGCTTCGTATATGCAGCAAGATAGGTCAAATAAATCCATAAATCGTACTTTTGGCCGTTATCATCAATATTCAAATTCTGTATCGTAATATCGCGGAGCCATAATGAAGCAAAGCCATATTCCTCCATTTTACGGGCAAGCTCCAGCTGATTCTCCATAATCGGATTTTTAGACATCCTGGCAGTCGGGAGGATAAATCCGAGTGTCATTTTGCCTTTCCGGTACATGCTGTTATAGGCGCGATGATGTTGAAAACTCACCCTTGGTCCTCCTTAAAAGGTCATATTTTCAAGCCTATATACTTTTCAAACTGTTTGATGGTTTCCTCATTGCGTCGATAATAAGTCCATTGTCCGATTCGTTTCATTTCCACCAGACCGCTTTGCAACAGGATAGATAAATACTGGGAGGTGGTGGACTGAGACAGTCCTACTTTGCTGTGAATATCACTCACACAAACCCCGCCATCAAAGCCTTTTTCTTTGATAACATGGGCCTGAGTGGAAAAATGATGATCAGGTTCTTTCAACATTTGCAGAATATTTACTCTTATTTGATTGGACAGAGCCTTGAAAATTTCAACTGCCTGTTCGTCAGTTATCATCGTTGATTCCCGATTCAACGGCGCCCTCCCCTTTCTGAGCTTATTGAAATCCATTTTGATTGGAATGAGTAAGGACTAATCGAACAAAAGGATATTGATAATTCTCGATATATAAATATTACTTTACTTTTTACCCAAAATCAATTGGTATGCTTTTAACAGGGGTGGAAATCGTTGGTCCAGCAATGGATTGAATCTCATGCCCACGTATTTATTGCTATTCAACTTGTTCTTTATTGGAAATATCGGTGGTAACCTGGAACACCTTGATTCCATACGACTTCCCTAAAAATTCTGAAGGCTCGCCAAATCGGCAGCGCGAAGATTCAGCCTTCTTTCGCAAGCGTAATGGAAGCGGCTTAAAGGTTGATACCGTACTTGCTAGGTCATGAACTTGGCAATCTGATAAGATTGAATCAAGGTAAAACGTATAAAAAAGGATCTAGGAATATGATTAGGAGAGGAAGGGAACGGCTATTGAGCGAATTCAAAAACAGGAGTAAGGTTCTAACCTTGGTTGCGATTTTGGCGCTGGCGAGCTCAATATGTCTTCTTTATTTTAAAATCAAGAGTGATGATGAAGGCTCTCCCTCCAGGAACAAATTAACCACGCATTCCAGGGTCAATTATATCGGGTGAGCGAATGCTTCGGAGTTGAGTTAGACGATTCCGCAAATACCCGGTGTATAGCTGCTGTCGCCGCTGCTTCTTCTATACCGGATTCCATTACGACATTTAAAAACAGCGAAGTATAACGTATGGCTTCACCATGAATCAGGTTTATCAGGCTATGTTAATTCCAAAAAATCGCTTGGGTAGTTCGGAATGCATTGAAGTCATTTTGAAGCTTCAGAAAAGGAAGAGGATGATGTGAACAAAACCGAACGGATGTTGGCCATCGTCATTGAGCTGCAGCGGAAAGGCGTGCTGCGAGCCGAGGATTTGGCTGCCAAGTTCGAGACGAGCATCCGCACGATTTACCGTGACGTTCAAGCGCTAAGCGAAGCGGGCGTTCCGGTGGCGGGTGCGCCGGGGGTAGGCTACTCCTTGATGGAGGGCTACTTTCTCCCACCTGTCGGCTTCACGGCGGAGGAAGCGGTGGCGCTGCTCATCGGGGCGGATTTCGTCCGAATAAGGCTGGACGCCGAGTACGGCGCGAAGGCCCGCAGTTCGCAGGAGAAGATCGAGGCGATTTTACCGGAGAACGTACGCGAAGAGACCGAGCGGATCCGATCGGCGATTCGGCTGCTGAACGAAAGAGAGGGGAAAACGCGCGGGCAGGAAAAAGAGACGTTCGAACAGTTGCGCCAAGCGATTCTGGGGAAGCGCAGGGTTCGTTTCCGCTACTCCAAAAACTTGCCGGATTCGGACGGATATCGTCATGGCGAGCGAACGGTTGATCCTTACGGGCTCGTATTTTCCCAAGGGGTGTGGATGCTTGTTGCGTTCTGCGGGCTGAGGCACGCCATCCGGCACTTTCGGCTGTCTCGCATGAACGAGCTTGCCTTACTGGAAGATTCGTTCCTGCTCGTTCCGGGTTTTCGCTTTCAGGATCACCGGCCTATAGATGATCGGAATGTGACCGTCCACATGTTGGTCGACGAGGCCATTGCGGACCGGGTTCAGGAATCGGACAATTTCTATATGGAGTCGTTCGAGCCGGGGGAAGAAGGCTGGCAGGCGACGTTCCGCGTCCGGCGGGTGGAGGATCTCCTTCAATGGACGCTCGGATGGGGGGCCGCGGTGCGTGTGCTGGAGCCGGAATCGCTGCGGAAACGGGTACGCGAGGAAATCAAAAAAATGCTTGAACGCTACTGACAAACTGCTGTCAGTAGCGTTTTTGTATGCTGGATTCAGCTTAAGCAAAAGGAGCTGGGTCCGGCAATGGATACGAAAGAAACGTTGCATAAATTCGAGGAGACGGTCCGTGGATATATTCGAGAGCTGGATGGCTCCAATTTTGATCAGCTGCTTTGGAAGCCGGCGGAGGACGAATGGTCGCTTGGTCAGATGTACATGCATTTAATTCGTTCCGCGCAGTTGATGCAGTTGAGGAACGCCGCATTGTGCCTTGAACCGGGCGGCAGTCCGGAAATCTCCCAGGCGGGAAAGACGAAGCCGGGTGAGGAGCTGTTCAAGACGGGGAGCTTCCCGCCGGATCGGATCCGAGTTCCCCCGTCCCCTCAATACACGCCGCCGCAACCGGAAAGCAAGGAACAACTTGTCGACGGATTGCGGGATACGGTACGTCGGATGGTCGAGATTGAAGCGAAAATTGCGTCGGAGTTTGATCCGGTTACCCAAGCGCGATTAGAACCGGGTAAGGAAATTGTTCGAAATACGGTTCTCCATCCGCGATTAGGGGGATTGAACGCGCTGGAATGGTTCAGACTGATCGAGATGCACTATCGCCATCATTTGCTCCAGAAGATGCGTCTGGACGACGCTTGGAAGCAGGCGCATGGGTGAGACCTGGGCCGGCAAGCGGAACGCCCTCTTATTGGATAGGCGTCGTCTCGGCGTCGCATGTGCAGCGGGGGGGTAGTGGCGGCTTCGCCCAGATGTGCCACGGAAAATCCTTGCCTTACCGCCGGAACATCGAATATATTCCCTGCCGGGAGGCGAGAATCGAATGTCAACGAGATCAGGAAGATTTTGTAACCGATAGAGAAACTCTTGACGGGAATTCATCTGGAAGATTTGAAAATCGTTCGTCCAATTATTGCCTCAAGGCAATTTGCTATTGCTGCGGCTCATTAAGCTGAACACGGCGAAATTTAGATTCTGTTCCTGGCGCGGAATGAGGACCTAATTGAACGGAAAGCAGCGTGCTGCCAACATGGGCCGTGCCTTCTTCGACGCCGATGTCGCAATCATGATGACCGCCGGTGACCCCGGCTCATCACGACATCAGCGTCTGGTTGCATCACGTTCCGCGGCAAGCAGAAGAGTTCCAGGGCCTATTCCATTGGGACGCTTGCGTAGGAGCGCTGTCCGTCAAGGCCTGCCGCTGAACCGCTGGAGCGCTTCCTCCGTAACGGGGGCGAATAGGTTGACGAGGTTGCCGTCGGGGTCGCGAAGCAGAGCAGAGCGGTTCCCCCATGGCATTGTGGTCGGTGCCTGCACCCACTCGTCGACAAGCGGCTTCAAGCGCGCGCACTCGGCATCGACGTCGTGGACGCGAAACTCGATGATGACGGTGTGGTTGTCGGCCGCGCGCGCGGAACCGGCGCCGAACAGCGGTACCGTCTGGGAGTGGCCGATCGCCAGCGTACACGATGGCAGAACGAACTCAGCAAAGACAGGCGCGGGGCGCATCGCCGAAATTCCTGTGACTTTCTCATAGAACGCGACAAGCCGATCCAAGTCGTCGGTAATGATGCGTACAGAAGCCAAATTCATGAGAAATCAACCTTTCCTAATGGAATGTAACGCTACGATACGGTATCGTATCATATTGATCTGAAAAATACAAGTGAACGGCAAAATCGTCTCTGGGCGCTGGCGCGGTCACAGTCCCGGCGGCAAGGATGCCGCCATGGTATAATGGGAAGAATCGGTTCTGTTAAGGCAACGAATCTCTGTTTAAGTCCATTTATGTTGGAGGGAAGATGGTGACAACGTCCAAGAAGTCTGAACGAGTGCCGTCGGCCAAGGTGAATGGACGCGTCGAGCGTTCGCGCCATACCGTCCTGACCACTGCGTTTGAACTGCTCAGCGAAGGCGGTGTGGCCAGCTTCACCGTCGACGAGGTGTCGCGTCGTTCCGGGGTCGCGAAGACGACCATCTACCGCCACTGGCCGACGCGGGAAGCCCTGGTGATCGACGCCTGTTCACGGATGATTGCCGAGCAGGAAGCACCCGACACCGGCACGCTCGAAGGCGACGTCACAGCTATCCTGGAGGAAATCGCGCACCTGCTGCCGACGGCGAACTGGTCCTTTGTCCTGCCGTCAATCGTCGACACCGCCGAGCGTAATCCGGAGTTCGCGGAAATCCACAGTCGGATTCAACGCGGACACGCTGCACCCCTGCGAGAAGTTCTGCAGCGCGCGGTAGACAGGGGCGAGCTGTCGGCCGATGCCGACATGTCAACGATCGTCGCGGCCCTGCTGGGGCCGCTCTTCTACCGCCGCTGGTTCTCGCGCGAACCGATCGACGTCCCGTTCGTAAAGGCGATCATCAAGCGCGTACTCGCTTCACTATAGGACGAGACGCCTATCGCTGCTTGGCCCGCCATCGATGGCGGACCAACGAATATCTGGTTTGAGCGCCCACATGCTTCGGCATCCCGGCGCAACGCGATCGAGTCCTCGAAAAAAGGACCTCAGTCTCCACGTTACAGTGGAAGTTGAGGTCCTTTTTGGTGAAAAAGGAGATGCTTCCTCTTTCACGGGAATGCGTTTGGGAAAGCACTCTTTACATACTTTGTTTAGCGATGTGAAATCAAGCCGTTTCAATATGTCCTGACCTTTAAATTTCGCTCTATAGATGTTAGGGGCATTTTTTTCATTATCAGCATATGTTCACGATTTAATCATCATGATCAAAGGAATTGCCTCGGTTTTGTCGAAACAGGTTGGATGATGATGACAAAACGAAAAGCGGTCCTGATTACAGGGTCATTCTTTATCACCTTAATCCTGATTCGAATCATCTGGGCTTTTCTTCAGGCGTCGCCGGATCACCCTCGTGCGGTTCGGGGCGAGTTGGATTTGCGCGGCTTCGACTTCACCAAGGATCGCACGGTTACATTAGATGGAGGGTGGGAGTTCTATCCAGGCAAGCTTGTAATGCAAAGCGACTCCAGCACAATCTCATCCGGAGAGGGGAGGTTGTTCATTCAAGTTCCCGGAAAGTGGGACTCGTCTATATCTTCGCATAATTCCCCATATGGCTATGGCTCCTATCGTTTGCGCGTCATGGTCAACCCGGATAAAGAACTAACCTATGGCGTCCGCGTTTCGAATGTGCGTACTTCGTCCGAACTATATGTGAACGATCGTCTTTTGGCAAGAGAGGGGCAGCCGGCAAAAATCAAACATCAGTATACAGCCCGAAGCTTGCCTTATACCGCCGCTTTCAAGGCGGATACAGGCGAAATCGATATTGTCATACAAGTTGCGAATTATGACAACAGTTTACAAGGCGGTTTGGTAGGATCGATCAAGTTTGGCAGTGAGCATGCGGTGGACAAGGAAGTAGGGTTTTCCATCAACATGCAGGTAGTCGTGTGTGTCGTTCTGTTGATTCATGCCTTGTATGCGCTAATTCTGTATCTGATCGGCACCCGACAAAAGACTTTGATCTATTTCTTCATGCTCGTTATTAGTGCCGTTGTCATGACACTGCTCGACGATGATAAGCTTTTGCTCGTTTGGCTGCCGGCCATCAACTACGAGTGGTCTATTAAACTCGTTCTTCTGTCCTTTATTGGAGTAGGCGCCTTCCTGCTGCAATTTGCCAAAAGCCTCTTTCCGGAGCATGCGCAAAACAGAGTGTTTCGCTGGTTTCTCGTGCTCTGTGTGATTGCGGCGCTGCTGATTGTGTTTTTGCCAGCCAGGTACGGGCTGAGCGCATTAGCTGTCTACTATACCCTGGATTTGCTCGCTTGCTTGTACTTTCTGATGTTGTCGCTGCGTACGGCTCTGAAGAGCGATAAAAACGCCATTTATCTGGTCATCGGTCTAATCAGTGTTTTGACTAATATCATTGGAGGTTATCTTAAGGGTCTGCTCGACATGGGTTATTACCCGATCGACCTGATCGTTGCGTTCCTCGCTTTTGCGTCTTTCTGGTTCAAACGCTATTTCCATAATTCCAACCAAACGGTGAAGCTCGCCGAGAAGCTGCAGAAAGCGGACAAGCTGAAAGACGATTTCCTGGCCAACACGTCCCATGAATTGCGAAATCCGCTGCATGGAATCCTTAACATCGCCCAGACCGTTCTGGATACCGGAATTAAAGATCAGGACGACAAAAACAAAGAGAACATGAAGCTGCTTATTTCCGTAGGCAAGCGGATGTCATACATGCTCAACGATTTGCTGGACATGACGCGGCTTCAGGAGAATGGCATCTCCTTGCACATAGAGAGTGTCCGCGTTCAGGGAGTCGCATCCGGTGTGACCGATATGCTTCGTTTCATGACGGAAGGCAAGCCGATTCGCATCGTCAACGACATTCCGGCCAACTTTCCCAGTGCCATGGCCGATGAAAACCGGCTTACGCAAATTTTGTTCAACTTGCTTCACAATGCGGTGAAATATACAGATCAAGGACATATCACAATAAAGGCCGAGGTCAAGGAGGGCAAGGTGAACATCGTCGTCGCCGACACCGGGATCGGGATAGATCTGGAAACGCAGCAGAGGATGTTTGCGCCCTACGAGCAGGGGGACTCTGGCATAACGGCGATTGGAGGCGGGCTCGGGCTCGGGCTAAGCATATGCAAAAAACTGGTGGAGCTGCACGGAAGCACATTGGAGGTCGACTCTACTCCGGGCCAAGGTTCAGTATTTAGCTTCATGCTGCCGTTATCGGATGCTTCCTTCAGGCAATTCGATCCGGAAGCGATTGCTCCGGGATCGGCCATGTATGCAGAAGCGGCTGTTGCTGCTGCCTCTGAACCTTGCGGCGATTATACCGGACTTGAATCGGAGACCGATTCGGACCGGCCAAACATTCTGGTCATAGACGATGATGCGGTCAATTTAAAGATATTGAGCCATCTTCTTGTTTCGGAAAAGTATACTGTCGTCACAGCTGCAAGCGGACGTGAAGCACTTGCCGTTCTGGATACCAGAGAATGGGACTTGATCATTGCCGACATTATGATGCCGCATATGTCTGGATATGAATTTTCCCGCTTTATTCGTGAGCGCTTTTCCGTTTCGGAGCTCCCCATCCTGCTCTTGACCGCCCGGAGCAGACCGGAAGATATAGAGATGGGATTTTTGCATGGCGCCAACGATTATGTGACGAAGCCTGTTGATGCGATGGAATTGAAGTCCAGGGTACGGGCATTGACTGGATTGAAGCAATCCGTGCGGGAAAGGCTGCGCATGGAAGCGGCATGGCTTCAGGCGCAAATCCAACCGCATTTTTTGTACAACACGCTCAATTCGATAGCTGCTCTCAGCGAAATCGATCATGATAAAATGAGCGCGTTGCTTGAGGCATTCGGCCGTTACTTGCGGGCAAGCTTTGATTTTCGGAACTTGCAGAGGTTCGTTCCGCTTGATCATGAGCTTGGTCTTGTCCGCTCCTATTTGTATATTGAAAAGGAACGATTTGAGGACAGATTAACCATTCGCTGGGAGGCCGACTCAGGGCTTCATTTGTTGGTCCCCCCGCTCTGCATCCAGCCTCTAGTCGAAAACGCAATACGACACGGCCTTCTGAGTCGCGATGAAGGCGGAGAAATTCATATCCGAATTACCCAAAAAGAACATGAGGCGGAAATTTCGGTTGCGGATAACGGGATAGGAATGGATGAGGAAACGGTGAAGCGCGTCCTGGACAGTCGGTTGGAAGGAAGGGCGGGAGTCGGCTTGTTCAATACGGATCGGCGACTGAAACAAATATACGGCACAGGATTGCAAATCCGGAGTGTCCCCAATCAAGGCACTATTGTCCGTTTTATTGTGCCGAAAATCAGGGGAAAGAAAGGCTAAGCCTAAATTCGTGAAGACAATGCGGAATCATTTGGATTTGATCAGTCCCTGCACCGCTCTTTTATCGGATTCTTTCCATTGTGCATACCATTCCAATATGCCGGGGCCGGGAACGGCCTCTGCTTCTTGTTTCAAGACTTGAACCATAAATTCATACTGTTTAGTAACGGAAACCGTGTCATTCAGCCGAGCATATATATTCATTAGCGCCAGGTAACTATCTTCATTCAGGGGATCCTTCTTTTGTATTTGATGATAAACTCCCAGCGCTTCGATATTCATGTCATGAGAGCAATAGAATTGCCCCAGCTGCCGAGCATGCTGCAGCCAAAGTGCCTTGAGCCGTTGGCGTTCGCTCTCCGCCCACGCATAATTATCCTCATCATAAAAATTAGCGCGATACATATCGGCCAATCGCTGATGTTCAGGGGCTAGTTCAATTGAAACAGGGCTTAACCTGCGAAGCTCTTGCTCCCATTCTTCCGCATCAATCCGCAGCTGATTCGAATCAAGGACATATCCGTATTGAGAATATCGGATGGTGACATAGCCTTCTCCGGCTGTATCCTTCCATGCGCTTCGAATCCGATTAATACTCGTCTGCAGGTTGGCGAGCCCTTTTCGTTCATCCATTTCGGGCCAAAATAATTCCAGCAATATATTCTTGCTAATGACTTTTCCGCGATGATGCAACAAGTAGGCAAACAACTCTTTCGCTTTCGTCGTTCTCCACTTCAAAAACTCCAGTTCCCCGTTTGGCTTCCGGATTTGCATGGCACCCAAACAATGGTACAACAATCCTTCTTCTTTCGAAGACTCCAATTTATGCTCAACAACGCGCTCCCGTAGACGCTGTATTGTTCGGCCCAAGCGTTCGCGCCTTAACGGCTTCATTAAGTAATCGGTCGCATTCAGTTCGAATGCTTCAATTGCGTATTCGTCATAGGCTGTCACATAGATGATTTTCGTGTCCGGCGAGACAGGACGTATTCTCTCGGTTGCCCTCAAACCATTCAATCCCGGCATCTGAATATCCAGAAAGACGGCGTCGGGTTTGAATTCGCCAATATGATGAATCGCTACCTCTGCCTTCGAGAAGGATCCGATTACTTGGCAATCGTGAAATTCCCCCAGCATTTTTTCCAGCCTGACTAACGCCAGCCGCTCATCGTCCACCAGCATGACTTTCATTCATACGCAGCCCCTAATTGTCGAACATTGAATCCATTCTAATGCTGTATCTATATCGGTAAAAGCTGATATCTATTTAATAAGAAAATGGTTGGATTTCGGATCCGAAATGGAGATGGGGTTCACTTCCTTCAGACCTATATTAGTTGTGGTTAGAGTTTGGTTAGATGTTTTGTCTATGATGTTGTGCATAGAAAACCGCGCATTACGGTCTCTCCGCTAGTTGTCTTGTGGCGGGGAGAGGTGATGAAGCTGTGCGACCATTTCAATAGCTTTCTTAAGGAGGAATGAACGAAAGATGAAATTGAAAAGTTCAAGAACGTTATCTTTTCTCATGGCAATCGTCATGGTATTGACGATGATGCCGTTTCACGCGTCACAAGCTAGAGCAGCGGAGACAGCCATGCTTAATCTTGGCACTCCTATTCGATTATCCGAAACAAACTATCAGCTATCAAATGCTGCCTTTGAAAGCAATGGCATCGTTAATGAAGGGGGCGGATATTTTACTGTAGCTGTAAATAATGGATCGATTGCTGTTGGAACTCTTTCAAACGGTATTACCGAGTTGACCAATGGCATAACAATCAGCGGCGTTGTTACGGACAAATCCACACCTAAAAATAGAGTGTTCAATTTTTCAAGCGGCACTGTTTATGAAGAAATTCAAGCTGTTATTCGAACGATGACATTTACACAAGATTCAGGGCAAACCCAAAGCGTCACCGTGAATGTGACGCCGGGGGCGCAATTGAGCAATGGAAAAACCTCTGTGCGTACCTACAATGGCCGTCACTTTGCATATGTGGAAAGACTGAGCACCATGACTTTCAATGATGCTGTGACGATTGCAAAAGCCAATAACGGACATCTTGTAGAGCCGACAGCCGACCATCCTGAAGAAATGCTGGCCATTGCTAGATTGTTTCAAGAGCTTAAGACTCCTTGGACAGGAGGCTGGAGCTTTGTAAGCTTCATAGGCGCCACTAAAACTACGGAGGCATCCAGCTGGAGCACTCCTGCTTATACGGAGACAAGGTATGTAACAAACGCTCAGCCAACCGGTCTTGAGCTGACGAGCAATTATGTACAAAACGGAGCTCTCATCCATCTCACACTTGTACTGGATACAAATAATACCAAAATAGGCTACGTAGCCGTAAATAATACACACGGCGGGACTAGTGCCTACAAGGATCCGGGCGTTATTGTCGAGTATAGTCCCGGTGCCATAGGCGACATCATTACAGCCCCCACGGATGTTGCAAGTTTTACGGACGGTATCAAAAGCGTAACGTCAGCTGTTTATGAAGGCTCAGGCGGAATCATTGCCACCCCTCTTGACGTAAGTACGGTAATGAGCGTCACCGATCTGGACGGTAACCCGGTTACGGGATATAAGGCATATGATCAAAACGGCGATGAAATTACGGCCGATGCATACGGGTGGTATCCAAGCAACGGAGGTCCGATCGTATTTAAGCCCTTAATGCCGGGTGGGACTTACAAAGTAGCCGCTTCGACGACATTTAATGCAAGCATTACAACTCCAAGTACGGCCGCTGAGACGAAAGCCATTACTTTGCCGACAGTAGGCGATCATAACGTTGCAGTTGGAAAAGATACGGGAAATCCCGGTAAAACAACAATTACGATAAATCCATCATCGACTTTGGCTAAATATGCTATAGCCGATGCGCAAGGCAACGTGGTAAGCGATTGGAAAACAGGTACGGATTCCGAATTGACTTTTGAAAACCTTGATCCAGCTACCGAGTATCAAATCGTGACGGTTCCTGCCGACACGACCGGCCCTCTTCCTACAACGGGCGTAAGCGGCACAAGCGTTAGAACGCCGGGATATTCGACGATGGGAGGCAGCGTGGCGATCAGCGGCACAGCCCAGGCTGGTCAAACGTTGACGGCGGATCTGTCGGGTATCACGTATACGCCGGACACGACGGAAGACGTTCCGACGTACCAGTGGTATCGGGACGGAGTCGCCATCTCGGGAGCGACGAGTGCCAGCTACGCGTTAACTGAGCCCGATATCGGCAAGCCCATTGCCGTAAAGGTTACAGCCGACGGCATGCATGCGACTGGCGCCGTGACGAGCGACGAGACAGCGCCGGTCACGAAAATGGACGGACCTGCAGCACCAAGCGCGCCGGTAGAGGCTGGCAAAACCGCAACGAGCATCTCGTTGGAGGCCGTTGAAGGTCAGGAGTACAGCCTGGACGACGGCTTGACGTGGCAAGACAGCGCGACATTTGACGGGTTAACTCCGGGAACGGATTACACGTTTGTAACGCGGGTGAAAGGAACGGCCACGCAAAGCCCGTCCGCTGTCAGCGAGGCGACAACGATTCGCACTTCGGACGCTGATCTTCCGAAAATGGGAGGCGTCGTCTCCATCAGCGGGACCGCTAAATACGGCGAGACGCTGACGGCAGACTTGTCGGCGATCACATATACTTCGGGCACGACTGAAGACGTGCCGGCCTATATGTGGTATCGAGACGGAGCTGCCATTTCAGGAGCGACAAATGCGAGCTACACGTTGACTGAAGACGATATCGGCAAGGCTATTACCGTGAAGGTTATAGCTGATGGCACGCATGCGGCTGGTAGTGTAACAAGCGCAGCTACGGCATCTGTTGCAAAAATGGAAGGTCCTAAAGCACCGAGCGCGCCGGTAGAAGCCGGCAAGACTGCAACGAGCATTACATTGACAGGCATAGCCGGTCAGGAGTATAGCAAGGATGGCGGTTTGACGTGGCAAGACAGCCTGACGTTCAACGGACTGACGCCGGATACGGAGTATGCCTTTGTAACACGGGTGAAAGAGACGGCTACGCAAAACGCGTCCGCTATCAGCGAAGCAGCGCGGATTCAGACGTCGGCTGCGGCATCTAACGGAAACAATGGCGGCAATAACAGCGGAAACACACCGACGCCAACAACACCTGTACCCTCGACAACTCCGGCAACGCCAACAAATCCGGTAGAGTCCGGGATCAAAACTTCCGTGAACGACAAGGACGGCGCGTTTGCGACCGGGAAAACGTCAACTTCGGGAGACCGTACGACAACGTGGGTTCAAGTGGATCTGAACAAGCTGAACGAGACCTTGGCACAGGGCAGCGGGCAGAAGCTCGCGATTCGTTCTCCGAAGGACGGCGATGTGAAGGTAGACGGCTTGACGGCAGAAACGGTTAGGCAATTGGCCGATAAGGGCGCAAGCCTTGAGATCGGCAACCCGCTGGCCGTTTATCCGGTTCCTGGCGGAAAGATGAACCTTGATTCGGTGTCCAAGCAATTGGGGAACTCCGCATTAAACGAAATTGCCGTTCAAATCAACATCTCCCGTTCCGCGGATACATGGATTCAGAACGCTAAGAATAAAGCGGCAGAGCAAGGCTACGAACTGCTGGTTAGCCCGGTTGATCTCGACCTGACCTTCACGAATAGCGGCAAGACGGCCAGATTCGGGCAGCTGAGCGGATATGCGCCTAAGTACATCGCCCTTCCGGAAGGCATCGATCCGAACCGGATTACGACAGGCGTCGTTATCAACCCGGACGGCAGCGTTTTCCATGTGCCGACAGCGGTGACGAAGATCGATAACCGTTATTTTGCAAGAATCAATGATCTGCGCAGCAGCGGTACGTACTCGGTCATCTGGAATCCTCAGGATTTTGATGATGTACGACAACATTGGGGCAAAGAGGATGTCAACAATATTGCTGCAAGACTTGATCTTGACGGTACGGGCAGCAATACTTTCTCGCCGAACCGCAATGTTAAGCGCTCTGAATTTGCTGACATCGTTGTTTTGGGTCTGGGCTTGATGCGTCAGGATGTGCCGCAAAATATATTCCCGGATGTTGCGGATTCAGCATGGTACCGCGCTTCCGTAGCCATTGCGAATGAGTTCGGCATCGTTCGCGGCTACAACGATGGAAGCTTCTACGGCAATCGGGAAATGACCAGGGAACAAGGATTTTCGATGATTGCCCGCGCATACCGTTTGATAGATTCGGGAGCCGCGTTGAGCGATGAACAAGCAGCTGCGGCACTGGCGGGATACAAGGATGCGTCTGGCGTATCTGCTTGGGCAAAGGCAGACGTTGCTCAATTGATTGCAGCGGAAATTATCCAGGGGAATGGACCTGCGGTGTTGAGTCCGAAAGCACCAATGACGCGTGCGGAGGTCACGGCATTAATCGCAAGGATGTTGAAAATAACGAACATTATTGATAAGTAATCGTGCCAATCAAACAACCTTTGCTGACTTCGATGTCAGCAAAGGTTGTTTTTTTTTGCTAAAGGCATCTCTTTTTCGCCGGAAGACAATTCTCTTAATCCGGGACGAATTGAGGTCCGGCATGACCGGGAGCCGTTGTGCTTCTCCTATGCATATGCGTCCCTTAGTGGCCTGGAGCAGAACCGATTCGCGCTTGTTTGTGAGTTTTTCATTGGTATGGATTGTTAATCTTTTATTCAGCAGGTTTGATATACTAGCATAATGAGATTCATTTTCCGAGCGGTTCACCCTATGAATTCGAAGAAAATTTGTGAACTGGAGGAAACAGCATGGACCATCAACAGACTTTTGTCCGCAACAACGTTCAAGTAACAGGCAGCGGCACCCAACATTTGATTTTTGCCCATGGCTTCGGCTGCGGTCAAAACATGTGGCGGTTTGTCGCACCTGCGTTCGAAGAACAATACAAGGTAGTCCTGTTTGACTTTGTCGGATCGGGCAAGTCGGACATCCGGGCCTATAACCCGGTCCGCTACGGCAATCTGGACGGATATGCCCAGGATGTATTGGATATATGCGAGGCGCTGGAGACCCGTGACGCTATTCTCGTGGGCCATTCCGTAGGCGCCATGATCGGCATCCTCGCTTCGATCCGCAGACCCGAATATTTTGAACGGCTGATATTGATTGGCCCTTCTGCCCGATATATAAACGACCTTCCCGATTATATAGGAGGGTTTGAACGCGAGGATCTGCTCGCTCTGCTGGATATGATGGACAAAAACGATCAGGGATGGGCCAGCTATCTGGCACCTGTCATTATGGGCAATCCGGGCCGCCCCCAATTGTCCGCCGAACTTGAGCGGAGCTTCTGCGCAACCGATCCGAAGGTGGCCCGGCGGTTTGCCGAAGCGACATTTCTCTCCGATTACCGGGGGGAGCTGGGACAGGTGAAGGTGCCTTCCTTGATTCTGCAATGCGCCGAGGATGTGATCGCACCGCTGGAAGCGGGGGCTTACATCACCCATCATATGCCGGGAGGCGAATTTCAGCTCATGGATGCCACCGGCCATTGTCCGCACATGAGCCATCCCGAGGAAACGATCAGGCTGATCCAAGCCTACTTGGCATCGGCCGGGAGCGCCCGAAAAGCCGAGCTCAGACGATAGCATGGACGAACAACTGGATCGTGCACCTTGCGGATATGTGTTGATGGACGACAATCGTGACGTTCGGGAGGTCAACGCCACGCTGTGCCGATTGCTGGGATATGAGAAACAGGGAATTTGCGGAAGCAGCTTCGAATCGCTGCTGACCCGTTCCAGCCAGGTTTTTTTCCAACTATATTTCCTTCCTCTCATCAAGCTGAACCGGAGCGTCGAGGAGATGTATTTGACTTTGAAAACGAGCAGCGGCGGGGTCCTTCCGGTGCTTCTGAACGCTTCGGGCGCGGAACGGGATGGCGGATGGGTATACGATTTCATTCTAATGCCCATATGCCGGAGGATGGATTATGAACAGCAGATTCAACAGGCCAAGAACGCTTCGCGCCAAGCCAGGGAAGAACTCGAGCGGATCGAGAAACTTCTGAAGCTGAAGCGTGATGAGCTTGCCAGGATACAGGGATCGACTCCTGTGGAATAAATGCAATACAGAAGCATCCCAAAAAAATGGCTGGACGAAAAAGCCGCCGGACTCGGTCAGAGGTCCGGCGGCTTTGATGCTTCCGGGACGGCACGGGCGTCTTGCCTGTAACAGGAACTTGAAATTTAAGCTCGAATATCTATTGCAATCGGATAGCAGAAAATTTCATGACAGAGGAGTATGATAACCATGATAAAAGGTTTTGGAGGAATATTTTGGAGAACTAAAAATCTTGAAGAAACAAAAAAATGGTACAGTGAAGTGTTGAAAATTGAGATTGAAAATTGGAATGGGACTGTGATAAAACCCCAATCAGGAAATGAGACGATCTTTTCTTTCTTCACCGAGAATGACAGCTATTTTCCAACAGAACAACAAGTGATGTTGAATTTCCAAGTATATCATCTAGACGAGACTATTGAGCATCTTGAACGTATTGGTGTACCTCTTGCAAAGAAAAAAGAGGCTAGTGAATTTGGGAAATTTATTTGGATTGAAGATCCCGACGGTCGACTTGTCGAGCTTTGGGAGAAATAACGAGTTGTCATTCATTTGCTATTGAGCTGACGGGGAAATTGCTTGATTGCGGCAGCTTCGCCCAACAGCGGCATAGCTCTTCTACTGTACCAAAGATTCCAAATCCGGCTGCAGCTTGGTCCGCAGGACATACAGCATGACGGCGCCGACAAGGAAAGCGACGGCATCCGCGATGACGAGCGACCAGACGACCCCGTGGAAGCCGTTCATTCGATTGGCGATATAGAGCACGGGAATCAGAGTGATTCCTTGAATAATGGACATAATAAACGCTGCCGTTCCTTGCGCTGTTGCTTGGAAGATTCCCGTGAACAACGTGGTCATTCCGGTAATGAACAAGGATAGGAACGTCACATGCAGAATGTAGCTGCCCATTTCAATCAATTGCGGGTCATTCGTAAACATGCCGATCAAGTGGTCGGAAATCAGATAGACGATGACGCCAAAAACGACTGCCAACGCCACAATCGCTTTGATTGTAAATCCAATGGCATGCTTCATGCGCAGTTTATTGGCTGTAAAGGTGAAGGCGATCAACGGTACGACTCCCTCGCACAGGCCCATCAGAATAAATTCGGGAAATTGCAATAAACGGGACGATACGCCATAAGCCGCTACGGCCTGATTCCCATAATCCACAAGATAATGGTTGAAGATGAGCGACATGGCTCCCAAGAAGATGCTCATGATAAAGACGGGGACTCCGATTTTGAATATATTGCCCAGAATGTCCATCGTCACCTTGAACCATTTTACGGAAATGGTTAAGAAGGAGCTCTTGTATCTGATATGAAAGGCAAAGAATACACCTGCCGCGAGGTTGGAAATGACCGTAGCGGACGCAACGCCGATCACACCCCAATGGAAGACGAAGATAACGAGCGCATCGAGAATAATATTGACGACAACACTGAGAATCATGCCGATCATCGACGTGACGGCTGCTCCTTCGGAGCGTACGATATTTTCCAGTGTGAAGAATAACACGACGAAGGGCGACCCCATAAGCATGACGGTGACATAGTCCTTTGTGAAGCCGAAGGAGTCAGGCGTCGCCCCCAGCCCATGAACGATGGGATCGATTATCGGGAGGCCGACGGCCATCACAATTAGGCCGAGAAATAGACTGCTGTAAAAGGCGAATGAGGACACATGCTTGACAACATCATATTTTTTCTCGCCCAGCAAGCGGGAGATGAACGCGCCGCTGCCTATGCCAATCAAGTTGCCCAGCGCCATAATGGCCGCGAACAACGGCAAGGTCAGCGCGAGTGCGGTCAGCATGGCCGTATGGTGGAGGGTGCCGAGGAAATAGGCATTCAAGATGGAATAGATGACACCCATCGACGTGCCGAGCATCATCGGTACGGCAAAGTGAGCGACGGCTTTTGCGATTGGCGCTTTTTCGAAGTAGTGAAGGTTTTCTGCCTCCATGGAGATCACTGCTTTCTTCCTTTATTTTTTCTTGCACTCTAACGGTGTTAGATTGAACCTTACAGTGTTAGATGATATCATGAACCTATGCACCTGTAAAGCATAAACTTACACTGTTAGATAAAAGGGCGGATAAGGATGAAAAAGCAGCAGCCTCAAATTTCGGAGGATAAGATTTTGGCAACCTCGTGGGAGCTTCTGGGAGAGGATGGCATCGAGAAATTCAGCATGAGGCGATTGGCCGACCGGCTGGGAATCCAGGCTCCCTCTCTGTACTGGTACTTCAAGAGCAAGCAGAATCTGTACCAGCGTCTGGCGAACCAGGTTTCGAGAATGATTCTGGAGGAGTTCCACTCCGACGGAGACTGGAAGGAGCAGCTGACGGATCTTGCGGCAACGGTACGGAATGTGCTCAGCCGGTATCCCTGCTCCACGCAGCTCATGATGATGACGCTGCCCCACGAACCGGACATCATCCGGTTCACCAACCGCATGCTGCTCTGCGTGGAATCGACGCCGCTTGAGCAGGAGCAGAAGATGCAGGTGGTTACTACGCTAGTGAACTATGTCTTCTACTTTGTTCTGGACAATTATCAGCATGAGCGCAATGTTTCCGCTGTCCTTAAAGAACAGGAAGTGCTTCCGGGCGAGGAGATGGCTGCGCTGCTTGACTCCATGAGCGAGACGGAAGCGGGGCTGTTCCGGAGGATGTTCACGAACGGGCTGTTCGAGCTGATGGGGACCGACCGGGCTTTTGAGTTCGGATTGAAGCTGATTTTGCTGGGGATCGAGCAGGTCATTGTGGAGCAGGAGAAGTAGAACGCCGTAGTTTCGAATGAGCGGAATTCGCCAAGCAACGGCAAGTTTTATGATGCGAGCCTTTTTGAGATCGATTGGAGAGGTGAACATGGGAAATACGGATAAGTTTGAAAGGATAGCGGGCACATATGACACGCCGGAGAGAATCCATATCGCCAAGGTATCATCGGATGCCATTCGTGAACATTTAGCTGACGCTAAAAGCAAGAATGCAATCGATTTTGGATGCGGCACCGGTCTTGTCGGCATGAATTTGCTGAACGATTTTCATTCCATGCTGTTTCTGGATGCTTCACCGAACATGATGAATCAAATCCAGCAAAAAATTTCCGATTCCAATCTTTCGAATGCACATACACTATGCTTTGATTTTGAAAAGAGTGAGTTATCGGATTTACGTGCGGATTATATTTTCATGGCTCAGGTGCTGCTTCATATCGAGGATTACGAATTCATCCTATCCCGGTTATTTGACGTTCTCCATGAAGGAGGACATTTGCTTATCGTCGATTTCAATAAAAATGAACATATCGTTTCAGATCTCGTTCATAATGGATTCCATCAAGAGGAATTAATCGGCAAAATGACGAAAATGGGGTATGGAAACATTCAATCCAAAACTTTTTATGCCGGAGATAACTTGTTCATGGGACAAGATGCAACGATGTTTATACTTGATGCTCAAAAGTGACTTGCCGTGCAAGCAGTGCTGTGAGCCACACCGAAAATACCCGCGTTTTTTTGGGAATAATGAGATGAAAAGGAGAGATGGAAATGTCCTATATCGTTGACTTCAATCATGTGTCCACGGTTGGTCTAGAGTCTTCACCTGTAGCCGACGCGCTTGCTGGTCTGCGTGCCAATGAGGCCCGTTACTTTATGAACAAATACAAGCATGAATTTACGGTTGTTCCGGCAAGCGAAAGCCGGGAGACGCTGGATTATGTGAACCGGATTTTAAAAGAGGAACGGGGTATCGAGTTTGCGGCCAAACCGTTGGAAACGTCGCGTTTCCAAGTGGAGAACATCAAATTTGCCTACGTCTTTTATGAGGACGGTCTTTCGATCAATGTCATGTATACCGTAGATGACCCTAAGAAACGGGCCGTTGGCTTCAAGCTCTCAGAGGGGATGGACATACCGAAGGAGCTGGAAGAGAAGTTCAAGTTTGCCAGGCAGAAGTCTAAACTAGCGGGCACAATCCGGGGTTCGTTTTTCGTCATTAAGGGAGAATATTAAAGGTTCATGTCGTTCGGCATCCCACACGCAGCCAATGAGAAACAGTGGCATGTCCATGTGTGGAAGCCGTATTTCTCGTAACATCATCGGATAATCCATTCACGGTTAATTAAGAAGAGAGCAGCACGGAGCGGCAAGCACTCGTGCTGCTTTCGGTTTGATTCGCCTATTTCCACCAGGCCGACGATTGCGGAGCGCCGACAAGGACGGTTTGACCGAGCCTTGGCGTTGCGATCGCCACGCCTTGTTGGCTTGCTGCTGCAACGACACGCTCGATTGGATCGGTCCATTCGTGCAGAGCCAATGTAAAGGCGCCCCAGTGGATTGGAATCAGCAGATTCGCCTGCACATCAAGATGCGCCTGCACCGTCTGCTCCGGCATCATATGGATTGCTTCCCAGCTTGCATCGTACTGGCCGCATTCCATCATGGCAACGTCGAAAGGTCCGTACCGATCGCCGATTTCTTTAAAGTGGGGACCGTAACCGCTGTCTCCGCTGCAGAAGACGCTCTTGTGCCGACCTCTCACGACCCAGGAACACCAAAGAGTCGCATTTTGATCGACTCCGCGCCTGCCCGAGAAATGGCGCGCCGGCGTACAAGCGAGCTGCAGTCCTCCCAAGGCAGCGGTATCCCACCAACCGAGCTCCTCGATTTTGTCCGGATCTACGCCCCATCGAATTAAATGAGCCCTTACGCCGAGCGGTACGAAGAAGCGGCCGACCTTATCCTTGATCCGTTTGACGGTGCCGTAGTCGAGATGATCGTAGTGATCGTGGGTGATGAGTACGGCGTCCAGCGGCGGCAATTGCTCGGCATCCAGCGGCGGCCGACCGCTGAACCGTTTGCCTCCGAATAGCGGAAAGGGCGACGGTGCGCGGCCGAGCATCGGATCGACCAAGAGGGTCTGCCCCTCCATGTGCAGCAGAAACGTCGAATGTCCAAACCATACGATGCTCGTCTCATCGGAGCCCGTGAATTCAGCGGGATCGACCCGGTCGATCGGGAGTGCTGCAGCGGGCTTGCGATTATTCCCGCCTTTGATAAATTCCTTCGCCACGGCAATCATAGCAGCAGGACTGGCAGCGGTAGAGGTTGGAATGATGTTGTTGAATTTACGGCCGGAATATAAAGCTCCCTTTGCAACGAACGCCGAGCGCTCTTCACGGGATATCCGTCCGCCTAACGCCGGATAGAATAGAAACGTTACATAAAGGGCGGCAATGACGCCAAAAGGAATAATGAACCACCACAAGCTGCATACCACCTTCGCTCCAGCATTCTTCAGTAGAACGGCAACAGACCCATCCGCAAATTCCGCGACTCGCTTTAGCTTTCATGCTGCCGTCATGGGACTCTCTTCCGATTCGGGATGGTTTGAATCCGCCTTTGTTAGAAC
>NZ_CBRA020000032.1:0-63793 GCF_000469945.2 Paenibacillus sp. P22
CGAAATTGCTGTAGAGGGGATAACCATGCACCTCTGCCAGGGAGAACCCGGCTTGCATTTTCTTTGCTTCACGCTTACAATTTGCTTGATCCTCACACACAAACGTTTGCGCAGGTGACAAGATAATGAACATAACGATCATTGATGTGGCCAAAGCAGCCGGAGTGTCGCCTTCGACCGTATCGAGGGTCATATCCGGCAGCACGAGAATAAGCGCAGCGACGTCGAAAAAGGTCAAGGAAATCATGGAGGAGCTGGGCTATCATCCGAACGCCATGGCCAAAAACCTCGTCTCCCGGACGACCATGACGATCGGATTGCTGCTTCCCCGCAATGCCGACGAAGCCTTCCTCGACATCTTCTTCCCGGAGGTTACACGCGGAATTCTCAGCCAGGCGAACCGCTCCGGCTACGATCTGCTGCTCAAGACGGGCATGACGGAATGCGAGGAAGTCGAGGCCGTGACCAAGCTGGTCAAGGGCAGGCGGGTCGACGGCATCATCCTGCTGCAATCGCGCAACAAGGACGCGGTCGTCCGCTTCCTTCACGAGGAGAAGTTCCCGTTCGTCCTGATCGGGCGCACGCCTGAATTCCCCGACATCATGACCGTGGACAACGACAACCGGCAAGCCGCCTATGACGTCACCAGGCATCTGCTGCAGCAAGGCCACACGCGGATCGGCTTTGTCGGGGGGCCGCTGGAGATGGTCGTATCGTCCGACCGGTTCGAGGGCTACCGCTCCGCCATGCAAGAGGCCGGAATCGAGCCCCGTCCCGACTGGTACCATATCGAAGCCTCCAAGCTCAAGGATGACGGCTACCGCGTCATGTCCATGCTCATGGGCACTCCCGAGCGGCCGACCGCGCTCGTCGTCATGGACGATCTCGTCGCGTTCGGCATCCTGAGCTCGCTCAGCGAGCTCGGCTACAACGTGCCTCAGGACATGGCTATTTTCGGCTTCAACAACAACCCGATGTCGCCGGTATCCTCGCCGCCGGTCAGCTCCGTCGACATCGGCGTCTACCAGCTTGGATACACGGCCGCGCAAGCGTTGGTCGGCGCGCTCAAAGGGCAGCCGCAGGAGCGCCGCAGGACCATCGTCCCGCATCGCCTCATCGCCCGGGAATCTTCCATGCACTGGATCAGCCCCAAATCCTGATCGATGTGGTACAATACAAAGACCTGCCTTTCCATGGCAGGTCTATTTTTATGAGCAGACACTTTTCCACCAGGCTGTTAAGTTGGTTTCGGCAACATACGCCCCCGTGTCGCAAGGCTCCATCGGAGGTTACGAATCGCTATGATGCACCATGCTCCAACCCTTCGCGGCAAAATTCTTCTCTTCCTGACCATTCTCGGACCGATTGTCATTACGCAGGTCAGCTACACGGCCATGAGCGTGCTCGATACGATGATGTCCGGACGGGCCGGCACGAACGACCTGGCCGGCGTCGCCGTCGGCTCCAGCCTGTTCATGCCGATCATGACCGGGATGAACTCCATCCTGTTCGCCGTCACGCCGATCATCAGCCAGATGATGGGCCGCGGCCAATCGGACGGCATTTCCCGGCCCGTCGTCCAGTCGCTGTACTTGTCGCTGCTGATGACCGTCCTTATCGCGATCGCCGGCTTCTTCGCCGTCGAGCCCGTGCTCGGCCTGATGGGGCTGGACGCCGAGGTCCATCGCATCGCCAAGCAGTATCTGATCGGGCTCTCCATCGGGCTCGTGCCGCTGTTCGGCAGCTATGTGCTCCGTTACTTCTGGGAGGCGCAAGGTTATACCCGGCTGACGATGGCGATCATGCTGACCGCCATTCCGCTGAATGCCCTTCTGAACTACGGTCTCATCTTCGGCCACTTCGGCCTGCCCCGGCTCGGCGGAGTCGGCTCCGGGTACGCGACCGGAATCACCTATTGGTTCGTGTTCGGCGTCAGCGTCTGGATGACGTTCCGGATGGAGGCGCTGCGGATCCACCGGATGTTCGTGCGCTGGTACGCTCCATCCTGGAAAGCTTGGAAGGAGCTGCTCGGCATCGGCGTGCCGATGGGACTGTCCACCTTCTTCGAGGCGAGCATCTTCTCGGTCGTCACGCTGCTCATGGGCGGCATGTTCAGCACGGTAGCCATCGCGGCCCATCAGGCGACACTCAACTTCTCGTCGCTGCTGTTCATGGTTCCGCTCAGCATCTCCATGGCGCTCACCATCATGGTCGCCTATGAAGCCGGAGCCGGCCGGCAGAAGCATGCCCGCCAGTACGCGATGCTCGGCGTCAGCCTCGCTGTCGGCTTGATGGGAACAGTAGCGGTCCTTCTCTACTTCTTCCGCTCGACGGTCGCGAATCTGTATACCCAGGAACCGGAGGTCGCCTCCATGATGGTCACCTTCCTGCTGTTCGCGATCCTGTTCCAGCTGTCCGACAGCTCGCAGGCTTCCCTTCAGGGAGCCCTGCGCGGGTACAAGGATGTGACAATTCCGTTCGTAGTCGCGTTCGTCTCCTACTGGATCGTCGGCATCCCCCTCGGCTACGGCTTGGCGAGATGGACGGAGCTCGGGCCATACGGCTTCTGGGTCGGCATCACCGCCGGCCTCACGTTCGCCACGATCGGCTTTGCGGTCCGCCTGCGGCATATCCAGAAGCCGGGCAGGCTGGCCGCGGCTGCGTCGCGGGCTTGATTGTTGCATGAACAAAAGCTGCAGTTCAGGACGATATCGTCCCGGCTGCCGCTTTTTGATGTCCACCGGAGGCGTCAATGATCCGCATCGGCCGAATGGAGGCGATCGTAATTTCGCCGCGCCAGCTCAACCGACGAATAATGCTCCCGGGTCCATTTCTTGAGCTCCTGCATGGGCAGGAGCATCGTCTGGCCGAGAGCCGTCAGCTCATAGGAGACCACCGGAGGAATCGACGGCTCCAGTTCCCGGCGGACCAACCCGTCCCGTTCCAGCTGCCGCAGCGTCTGAGTGAGCATTTTCTTGGAAATGCCCTCGATCCTCCTGCCCATTTCCCCGTAACGGACGCTTCCTTCTTCCAGAGCATGGATGACCAGCGCGGACCATTTGCTCGCGATGATCTCCAGCACCTTGCTGTACGAGCAGGCCGTGACGGAAATGTCGGGCTGCTTGACCTGGTTGGGACTCTCCGTTGCCATAATCTTCGCCTCCCATGCACTTTTTTGTTCCCAGTACACTTTAAAGTGCCTACTTTCTTCATTTTATTTCTTGCCTTATGGTATGTCTATTCCCATTCAAAAGGAGCGACCGTATCATGAAAACCTATGAAATCCAAGGAGGCTTCGGACTGCAGCACCTGCATGCGGCGGAACGCGGGCTCCCGTCGGCCGGACCCGGAGAGGTTCTGATCAAAATCAAGGCCGCCACCCTCAATTCCAGGGATATCGGCGTCATTGAAGGCGCCTATAATCCGGATGTCCAGCTTCCGCTCATCCCGGTATCCGACGGCGTCGGCGAGGTGGCGGCGCTCGGAACGGGCGTATCCGCCTTCAAGCTCGGCGACCGGGCAGCGGGCATCTTCACCCAAAGCTGGATTTCCGGAGAGCCGACGCGGGATAACTGGAGCAGCACGCTCGGAAGTCCATTGAACGGCATGCTCGCCGAGTACGTCGTGCTTCCGGAGAAGGGACTTGTGCATGTTCCCGAGCATCTGTCCGACGTGGAAGCGGCCGCCCTTCCATGCGCAGGCGTCACGGCGTGGCAGGCCGTCGTCGTGGAAGGCGGAGTGAAAGCAGGCGACACCGTCGTCGTGCAGGGAACCGGCGGCGTCTCTCTGTTCGCCCTCCAATTCGCCAAGCTGCTGGGAGCCGTCGTCATCGCCACATCAGGCAGCGATGAGAAGCTGGAGCGGGCTCTGGAGCTGGGAGCCGACCACGGAATCAACTACAGGCGAAATCCCGATTGGGATCAGGCTGTGCTGGAGCTGACGGACGGCCGCGGAGCCGACCATATCGTCGATGTCGGAGGCTCCTCCACGCTCAACCGCTCCATCTCCGCGCTGCGGGTCGGCGGACGGATCAGCATCGTCGGCCTGCTCTCCGGCGGCAAGGTGGATGGACTGGAACTCGTGCCCGCCATCCTGCGCAGGGCGCGTCTGCAGGCCATCAATGTCGGCAGCCGCGAGCATTTCGAGGCGATGAACCGCGCGATCGCCGCCAGCGGGCTTCGTCCGGCCATCGACAGGGTATTCCCTTTCGAGCAGGCGCATGAAGCGCTGCGGCATCTGGCCGAGGGCTCCTATTTCGGCAAGATCGCCATCAAATTCTAAGACGGATATGCCGGAGACGGCAGATGAAGAGCTTATTCTTGCCTCGTAATTTGAAAGCGGCATCGGCACGACAGGATCGGCATTGTGAGCATGTCGGGCAAGAAGCGGCCGTTCGGGACGGGATCTTCCCGGCGGCTTCTTTTTGCTGTTCGTTTCTTAGATAAGAAACGATAGCCGCGCTGCTTTCCGACCGGTGCTTATTCGTTCCCCTCGTCCGCTTTACACGATTATCCAATTGCGATACCATTCTTGCTAGGACCCGCAAATACGAGACATCTTGCCCAGCACGAGGCTTTCCATAACGGTTTGAAAGCGTCTTCATCCTGCACGCCAATCTTATATCATTTCCATTCGGGAGGAATCGGATCATGGAAAATCAAGCTCGCCTGCCAAGAACGACACCAGAAGCACTAGGCGTTTCGTCATCGGCAATCATCGGATTCCTGGACGCCGTCCGGGAACAACAAGTGGAGCTGCACAGCTTCATGCTGCTTCGGCGCGGGCAGGTGGCCGCAGAAGGCTGGTGGGCGCCGTATCGGCCGGAATACCCGCATATGCTGTTCTCGCTCAGCAAAAGCTTCACGTCGACTGCGATCGGACTTGCGGAAGCGGAAGGACTGCTGTCGGTCAACGATCCGGTCATCGGCTTCTTTCCGAACGAAGTGCCCGACACGGTGTCGGACAACCTCGCCGCGATGGAGATCCGCCATCTGCTGATGATGGGGACGGGGCATGCCGCCGACGTGACCGGCAGCGTGCAGAAGGACGACAACTGGGTCAAAGGGTTTCTGCGGGAGCCGGTCGAATACGCCCCCGGGACACACTTCGCCTATAACAGCGCAGCGACCTACATGCTCGCCGCCATTCTTCAACAGGTCACCGGCCAGCCGCTGCTCGCGTATCTGAAGCCGCGTCTGTTCGCTCCGCTCGGCCTGTCGGAAGGAACGTGGGAAACATGTCCGCGCGGAATCGCGGCCGGCGGCTGGGGCCTGAACTTGACGACCGAGGACATCGCCAAGTTCGGCCAGCTGTATTTGCAGCGCGGGGAATGGGAAGGCGAGCAAATATTGCCGGCAGCCTGGGTCGAGAAGGCGACGAGCTTCCAGATCAGCAACGACGACGGCCGCGCCAACGACTGGACGCAAGGCTACGGCTATCAGTTCTGGCGCAGCCGTCACGGCGCCTACCGGGGCGACGGCGCATTCGGCCAGTATTGCATCGTCATGCCGGAGCAGGAGGCGGTGCTCGCTGTCACTTCCGGAGTAGCCGATATGCAAGCCGTGCTGGACATCGTATGGGACAAGCTGCTGCCTGCCCTGTCCGGCAGCAGCCTGGAGCCGGAAGCAGCGGTGCAGGCTGAGCTCGCCGGGCGGCTGAAGGATCTCCGGATCGACCCGTCGCAGGCAGAGCCTTCCTCTCCGAATGAAGCGAAGCTGGAAGGAAGGATCTATCATTTGGAGGCGAACGAGCTGGGGCTTGGAACGATTGCGCTGCGCTTCACGGACCAAGGCGCCGAACTCGTCATCGGCAGCGACCGCTTCGGAGATCAAGCCATTCGGTTGGGGCGCGGCAGGTGGGAATCCAGTCGGGTTCGGATCGAAAGCCTCTTGCAAGGCGCAGAGCAGCGCGTGGAAGGCAGCTTCACGTGGAAGGATTCCGAGACGCTGCGCATTGAAATGATGCACGTGCAGACGCCGTTCACATATGCTTTCGAATGCCGGCTGGACGGGGAAGCTCTCGAGCTTCAGTTCTCGGCCAACGTCGCCTGGGAGCCTGGCAAGGTGCTGAAGATGACCGGACATGCAGCTGCGATTGCCTGAGTTGAGCGCACAGCCGCTCGGCTCCAGCCGGCGGCTGCGAACACAGCGATAAATCCGCCCGTTCAGCCCGTCCGCATGTCCCTTTAGCACCACAATCGAAGGAATAGGATGATGACAAGTCGCCTCAATCCGAAAAAGCCCCGCTGCGGAAATCGTTCCGCAGCGGGGCTTTTTCTCTTGTTTACAGGGGAGGATCATTGGCGATGACACTGTCCACTCCCTTTCCGATCGCCTGTTCCATTTTTCCTTCGGCCCGATATCGTCCAGACAGGCATTCATCCCGGCACGCTGCTGGCCGGATAGGCTCGCACCTCGGCCCTCGTCTGCGCGTACAGGTCATGATTGCCCCTCCAGAAACTCGTCCAGCAATCCGCTGTAGAATGCAGCATGCCATCGTGCAATCCCGGCACCGGCCTGTCATGCAGGAGGAGGAAGAGAATGGCTGACGCCGGACGGCTTAGTCCGCGGATGCGGCCTTGACGTCAGAGCTGCCGCGGAATCCGTATTTCCACGCCACGCAATTCAAGCCGATCAGCACGGCGGAAAATATCCATACGGAATACGGCCATCCTGCCGCACGGATTCCGAAGTGGATTCCCCCGAACGCCGTCAAAATGACGAGGAGGAGGAAAACCTGCAAGCCGTTCTGGCTGGAGCTTCCCGCCGGAAACGGCTCCGAAAACGGCAGCTTGCGCGGAAGGATGAGGTAGCAGACGACGGTGAACAGCAGCAGCGAGAGGAAGACGGCAATGAGATCGGGAACAAAAGCCTTGCCGAACAGCAGCAGAAAAACAACCGCGGCAACGGCGAATACGGGAAGGAACAGCTTGATCAGGCTGGCAAGCACCGCGCCGCGGTGGACGGCCCCCGACTCCCCCATCGGAGAAGTCGAGTAGATCCAGGCCGCCTTATGGCGGGAGGAGAAGGACAGAAGCGTCAAGAGCGTTGGAATCGCAAGTCCGGTTCCGTACAGCATCAATCCCCAGACGGCGGACAAGCTGTCCAGCCCTTCCTTGAGCTGGCTCGCCATGAAAATGAACGGGACGACCATGGAAAAGCCCACGGACGGATAGACCTTCAGCTTGAACTCTCTTTCCTTGCCCATCATGGCGCAGGCGAACCGGTAGAACGCCCGCTCCCGGGGACTTCGGATCAGCAGGTCGCCGATAAGCTCAAGCGGGCGAAACGCCGATCTGCGCTTGCCTGCTCCTCCTCCTTGCGTCAGCTTCTGGACCTGCTGCTCGAATTGCGGCAGCATGCGGACATACAGCAGCATGGACAGCAGCGGAAGAAGCAAGGCGCAGGCGGCAAAGACGTACGCGATGCCGCCGCCTCCCTGGAGCAGCCGGAACGGAGCGCCGAACCAGACAGGCGGCGCCAGCAGCCACCATCCTCCCGGCTCGAAGCCGGCTCCCAGGGCAGAGAAATCGAACATGCGGATCATGATCTGGTATCCGATCATCAGTCCGATCGCCAGCACGATCTGGATGTAGTTGATCATATCCTTGAGCCGCTCTCCGTCCCATAGACGAAGCACGGCATAATAGACAGCCGCCGTGAGGGAAATGTCCAGTCCGGTCACAAGCATGATTTCAAGCAGGAACACAAGCCCTGCTGCCGCTCCCTTGAAGATGAATGCCGCGACCAGCGGAAGCGTGACCAGAGAAGCGGTGAGCAGGAAGAGATAGACGATGATATGGACCGTTTTGGCCATCCCGAGCGTGCGTCCGTCTACCGGCTTCGTCCTCAGGATCGGCCGGTCCCGGGTATCCAGCATGACCGAAGAGAAATCGGATATCATCGCCGTCCCCTGGAAAAACATCAGCAGCGTGAACACGAAGCTCATGCCGGCCAAAATATCGTTCAGAAAAAGAAAGGGAATCATCGCCAGGCTCATCAGGACGTACAGCCAGTTGACGGCAAACGGCGACTTCTCCGGCTTGTCCGCGGAAGGCTTCCTGGATTTTCCTATCGCTTCCAGGACGCCGTTCGGCTTGCGCCCGTCCATCGTCAGCTTAATCCTTACGATCGTGCGCAGCGCCCGGTAGTCGATGCCTGCACGGCGGAACATGCCGCTGAATCGGTCCAGCAGCTTCAATACGAAGACTTCCATCAGCGATAGTCCTCTTGAACCGCCTGGACGAACCTTGCGGCGATTCCCGCATGCTCGGTGAAGCCCGTCAGATCGTTGAAGATCTGCTCCAGCGATCCTTCCGCTCCCTGAGCCTTGAGCTCGGCGAAGCTTCCGTCCGCGGCGATATATCCTTCGTGCAGGAGGACGATGCGGCTGCTGATCTTCTCCACGACGTCCATGATATGCGAGGAATAGAAGATCGTCTTGCCTTCGGCGGCAAGCTGAGCGAGAATCTCCTTGACGATCATGACGCTGTTTGCGTCCAGTCCGCTGAGCGGCTCGTCCAGAAACAGCAGATCAGGATTGTGGAGCAGGCTGGCGACGAGCATCACCTTCTGCCTCATTCCTTTGGAATACGAATCGATCCGGGAATCGTACACCTCTTCCATCCCGAAGAGACGCATCAGCTTGGCTCCCTTGTATTCAGCGTCCTCCGGCTTCAGTCCGTACAGCTCGCCGCAGAAGGTCAGGTATTCCCTTGCGCTGAGCGTATCGTAGATTTCAGCCGTTTCGGGGACATAGCCGATGCGTCCTTTGTAGGCCGCCGAACCGTCCGCCAGATTATGTCCAAGCACCTCGATCGTACCGCCGTACCCGGTTTCAAGTCCGAGCATCAGCTTGACCGTCGTGCTTTTGCCCGCGCCGTTGGGGCCGATATACCCGATGATCTGGCCGGGATAGACTTCCAGGTCGATGCCCTTCAACACAAATTTGTTGCCGTAATTCATCCGCACGTCCTGCAGACGGATGACGGCTTCTCCAAGCTCCTTGGCCAATGCAATCAACCGCCTTTCGGGAAATTATCAGTGAAGATTTCGCTTGCATCTGCGCCTCAGGATGGCGATCAGGCCATTGCAGACAGACACTGCGATGAGCTGCGGAAACAAGAAATACAGGAGATAGGACAAAAGGATGAAAGGGAAGCCGCCCTTCATGTTGGCGGCTCTTTGCGTTTCCTCCGCAATGAGAGCGAAATACAGCGGAGCCATGACTGCGAATACGAGCAAGCCGGATAGGAGGACGTATGTCGGGCTTTTCCATAAAAAAACAGAAGAGGATCGATACGGCGAAAAGATAGCCATAGCTGCCCAGCCGCCCGCCATTCAGCATAATCATAAGAAAAAGAGCGGGGTACAGAGCCGCTGCAATCCATTGCAGCTGCGGTAAAGGCTCATTGCGGGCACCCCGCTTCCTTTAAAGCCGATTTTTTCTCCGATGATGGGAGCGAGCCGCCTCATGCATCGGCTGCAGACGCGCCGGACCGGCGGCGGAGGCAAGCCGCCTCACGCCTGAATGGCATGATCGGCCGCTCCCGCCTCGCCGTCGCCCGGCCCGAACAGCTTCTCCATATGGCCGTTCAGAAAAATGCCGTCCGGATCCAGCTCCTCTCGCACCGCCAGGAATGAACTCCAACGCGGATAGAGCTCTCTCAGTCTGTCTCCATCCAGGAAATGCATCTTGCCCCAGTGAGGCCTGCCGCCATGCCGCAGGAAAATGGCTTCCATCGCCCGGAAGTACGCTTCATGCGGCATGCCTTTGTACATATGGACGGCGATATAGGCGGAGTCTCTCCCGTATGCCGGGCTCAGCCAGATGTCGTCGCCTTTGGCGTAGCGGCATTCCACAGGAAAATGAACGTCGTAACGGAGACGCTCCATCTCCTCCCTCATCTCCCGGATTGCGGAAGCCATCGCTTCCGCAGGCAGATTGTATTCCATCTCCACAAAGCGGACCGAGCGCTCCGTCGAGAACAGGCGGTGGCTGTAATTGACCTTGCGGCCGACCGGGACCTGGGAGGCCGAGAAACGGCTGACGGAAGCGCTGACTCGAGGCCGCTTGCGGCAAAGCTCCGACACGAAGCCGAAAAACGTATTTTCGATCAGCACATCGCTGATATAGTCCTTGATCGGGCTGTTCGTGATTTCCTTGTCGGTCAGGTTCATCACCTTGATCTGGCACGGATCCGCATAGGGGAACCAAAAGAATTCGAAGTGCCGGTTGTCCGCACTCAAGGCGGGCAGCTGCTCCAGCGCTTCTCCAAGCGGGAGCTTGCGGCTGACATACTCCATTTTGTACGCAGGCTGCAGGCGCAGCTTCACCTGAACGATGACGCCGAGCAAGCCGACCGATACTTGAAGCGCCTTGAAGTGCAGCGGATGGGATTCCGGCGTGCACTCCAAAACCTCTCCCGTCCCCGTTACTACCGTCAAGCCGAGCACCTGCGTCGACAGACTGCCGAACTCCTTGCCGGTGCCGTGCGTTCCCGTCGAAATGGCTCCCGCGATGGACTGGACGTCGATGTCGCCGAGATTCTCCTGGGCGAAGCCATGCTCATGCAGCATGATTCCGAGCCTCTTCAGCTTCGTGCCCGCCCAGACGACGGCGGTGGAGGCATCGACATCGATGGAAACGAGTCCCTGCATGCGGTCCAGCGACAGAAGCACATCATCGGAGGCCGCGATCGGCGTGAAGGAGTGGCCGGAGCCGACCGTACGCAGCTTCCTCCCTTCCCGGCGGCACATCATAACGGCTTCTGCGACCGCTTCGACCGACTCCGGATAAAGGACGGTCCGCGGAGACGCCTGAACGCTGCCCGACCAGTTGGACCATGGCGATGACGCTGTCTTCATAAGAAACATTCCCCCGCTCCGCGATAAGTGGCGTATTCCCCCACAATGTTGCCTTGCGACACCGCGTGCAAAACCTTGAACCGCTCGCACAACTCCCCTGCCTTGGCATGCCGGAAAAAGACCGGATCCCCGATGGACAGACGCTCCGCCGCCGATCCCGTCAGCGGCGTCTGCACTTCCCCCGCCGCCTCCAGCGGAAGCAGCCGGAGTCCCTCCGGCAAATACGGCTTTGCCAGCTTATCCTTTCCGGCCGGTCCGGAAGCCGTATAACCCCCGCCCATGCAGGTGACGATGCCGGGTCCAGGCCGCCGCACGACCTCGACTGCGTATCCCGCCGCCGGCTGGTAGCTGAAGCCTTCGTAGTTGTCGAACAAACCCGGCGAATAAAAGCCCGATCCCGCCGTAATCTCCGTCACGACCGCCTCCGTGCGGGAGCTTGCCATGCTGCCGGTGCCTCCGGCGTTGACGAAGCGCAGCCGGGCTCCGAGGCTCTGCAAGCCCTCGACAGCCTCTCTCCTGCGCCTGGCGACCTCCCGGATCGAACGCCGCTTCAGCTGCCGGATCAGGGCATTCTTCAGCCCGCTTCCCGGAACGTTGTCGCCCACGCCCGCAATTTGGGCTTCGTAGCCCATGAGGCCTTCCAGCTTCAGCCAAGGAGACGCAAGGATGCTCTCGGCGAGCGGCCTCATCGCTTCCCATCCGGCCAGCGGAGAGCGCCTGACTCCGAAGTGGAGGCCAGGATAGCTTACGGACATATCCAGATCGATGCAGACCGATGCCTGCAGGCTCCGCTCTGCAGCCAGCTTGCCGATTCGTTCGGCATGCTCCCGGCAGTCGACCATGAACGTAATGGACCGGCCCTCCCCCGCCATCGTAATCAGATTCCCGATCTCCTCCGGCTCCCACTGCGGATAGCCGAGCAGCAGATCGTCGAAGCCTTCCCGGACGAGGTAAGCCGCTTCCGCGGCGGTGAAGCACATGATGCCCTGGTAGACCGGGCTGGAGCGGAGGATCCGCCGCAGCACCTCGACGCAGCGGATCGACTTGCTGGCGATTCTCACCTTCTTGTCCCCGGCTTCCCGGGCGATGGCCGCCGCATTGGCGTCCAGCAGATCCAGATCGACGAAGGCGGACGGCTTCGGAAGCGATTCAAATAGGCTTTTGTAATACGCGTACCTGTCCATTCCAGCCCTCCGCTCCGCGGTGCAAGATTCGGCCATGATTTGAACCCGTGGCGATGCGAGCCATTATTCCTACAGTTAAATCCTAGACCCCTCGGAAGATTCTGTAAATACGCATTCAACAGAAAAATCGCTTCGTCTTGATTTTCTTCCCCACGGATCAACCTAACGGACATTGGTTCCGCTATTTCCATGAATTTGTACATTCAAAAAAATTTAACGGACATGAATTCCGCTATTTCACGGATTTGCTCCCAAAATGGAGTCATCGACCTAAACTAGCGGATCGTATGTCCGATACCCAGTGAATATTCGGGATAGGATCGAAAATAACGGATCGTATGTCCGATACGGGCAACCATCCCGTCCTATCTCACAAAAAGAAGCTTCGCTCGTCCTGCATGGCAGGCGGCGAAGCTTCTGTGGTTGTAATTGGATTCTGCCGAACAGTCGATCTAGCCGGGCCATCCAATTCTTGTGCGGCTTTAATCCATCCTGCCGGATATTCGATCTAGCCGGGCGATCCAATTCTTGTGCGGCTTTAATCCATGCGGCTTTATCCATCCATGCCATCTTATTCAACAACGCTGCGGATAAATTCCGTGATGAGCGGATGGACAAGCCCCTGCAAGGCGGAACGCTCCGGTTGGAACAAGGTTCCTATAAAAAAGGGATGGCCGATCAATTCCATGATGCGGATTTCCCCGTTCAGATCGGTTCCGGACACCTGGAAGCCCGCCGCTTCCAGCCTGTCGATATAGAAAGGGTTGGGACCGTAATTGCAGATGCCGTAAGGCTCGGAAATCTCGCCGCGGCCATAAATATCCTCCACCCTGGAGCCTGCGGCCAGCTTGAACCGGTGAGACTGGTTGCTCACCGAGCAGGCCAGCGGAGCGACCATCAGCACATCGGCATCCGGATTTTCCTCCGCATGGTCCGCGGAGGCCATCCCTAGCCGGTTGCGGGCGAACTCGATGACCATGTGCTGGAAGCCTCCGCAGCTGCCAATAAGCGGAATGGAATGCTCCCGGGCATGCCGGATCGCGTTCAATGCGCCCTGCATGCTCCGGTAAGGACTGCCTGGAGTGATCCAGATGCCTTGATAATTCGCTAGAACATCTCCGATTTCAACTGCCTGCAAATCATCCGTCGGAATCCACTCCGGGTCCACGGCGGCTCCGATGGTTCCAGCAGACAGCCGCAGCGCTTGGGGTATCGCCCCATGAGCAACAACTTCCTCATTATAATCGCCGACCAGAGCTATTTTGATTTCGTTCATCCCCGCACCTCTTCCGCAGATAAGATTCATCCTACGGAATTCAAGTATAAAGCGAATGATGCAATCAGGTAAACGGGAAGGAAGCTGCGGATCGCTGCAGCAGATTCCCTCTTTTCCCGGATCATGTCCGAGAAGGTTTATCCCAACTCACCACAAAGCCCGGAAGAAAGGAGCTTCGACGTTTCCAAGCTTAAGGATTGGTTCCTGCAAGATCGGTGTTGGAAACCGAACGCTGACGGCCTCGGATTCTGTTTTTTATCCCGGCTCGATCGGGTTCCAATTGCGCCGATCTATAAAATGGCTCTGCCCTCAACTTATTCCTGCTGACGTTCAGGCGGATTCCCGATCTGTGCGATTCCGGATCTGCGCGGCTCCCGTTCTGTGCGGCTTCAAGCAGCTCTTGCTTCGCCGCTCCGCGGTCTCCCGTCCCAATGCCCTGCAAATTGGTATCTCGGCATAAAAAAGCAGAAACGGCCAAAGCTTTGCCGTTTCTGCTCTCTTCTGCTCTCTTTTGCTCTCTTTTGCTCTCTTCTGCTCTCTTCTGCTCTCTTCTGCTCTCTCTTCTGCTCTCTGTTCTGCTCTCTTCGCTATAATTAATCCTCTACCCGATCTCCCTCACCAAAATGCTCGCGCCGTTGATGGGCAGGAAGATCTCTCCTGCAGCCGCTTCCCCCGTCGAGGAGTCCGACCATCCCGTCTCGCTTTCCTCCAGCCGCACGACCGCTTCCTTGGCTGAGAAATTAAGCAGGAACACGAACTCCTTGCCTCCGCCGCAGCGCAGCTGGGCCGTCACACCCGCCGGCAGCAACGCCCTCACGGCGCGCTTAGCCCCGCTCTCCTCGACAAGCCGCTCATAGTAGGCGCGGTAGAATTCATCGTCCTTCACTCTCGCGGCCAAATAGTAGGCTTTGCCGGAACCGAAGGCGTTCACGGTCAGAGCCGGCCTGCCGGCGTAGAAATCGTCGCCGTATACGGCAAGCACTTCGGCTCCCTCGGCATGGATCAGCTCGCACAGCTCATGCACTTCATGCGAGCCGCCAAGTCCCAGCGCGTTGCCGTCCCGCATGACGAGAGCGTTGCGGTCCCCTTCGTGAAGCCCTTCGATCTCTTCCGCCCAAATGCCCGCCGTCTCGCGCAGCGGACCCGGGAAGCCGGTCAGATAGCACAGGTCATGCTCGTCGACGACGCCGCTCCAATAGGTGATGGCCGCCGTGCCGCCTCCGCGTACGAACGCTTCGATCTTCCGTCCCGCTTCTTCCCGCAGCAGGTAAGCCATCGGCACGATCAGCAGCTTGTAGCCGCTCAGATCATCCTCCGAGCCGACCACATCCGCCGGAACGCCGAGCTCCCACAAGGCGCGATAATGCTGCACGACCGTATCCTCGTAACGCAGGCCGCCGTTGCGCGGACCTTGGGCATCGTTCACCGCCCAGCGGTTGTCCCAGTCGAACAGGATAGCCACCTCGGCGGGCACATCCGTCCCGACTACATCCGCCAGTCCGGCCAGCTCGGCGCCGAGCCCGGCCACGTCCTGGAACACGCGTGTATGCTCATGCCCGACATGGTCCACGACCGCGCCGTGAAACTTCTCGCTGGAGCCCCGGCTTTTGCGCCACTGGAAATACTGCACCGAATCCGCTCCGTGCGCGACCGCCTGCAGCGAGCTGAGCCGATGCATGCCGGGACGCTTCAGCTTGCTCACCGGCTGCCAGTTCGTCAGGCTCGGCGTGCTCTCCATGAGCAGGAAAGGCTTCTTTTTCAGCGAGCGGAACAGGTCGTGGTTGAAGGAGAACCAGGCGGCCATATGCGCATCCGAAGCCTCCTTATGCCACATCGGGTAGGCATCCCACGAGATGACATCGATGGCCTCGGCCAGCTTGCGGTAATCCAGATCGTAGAACAGGTCCATCATATTGGTCGTGCAGGGAAGCTCTGGATTGACGGAGCGCAGAGGCGCCATTTCATGCTTGCAAAAATCCGTCGTCCGGTCCGTCACGAACCTCCGCCAGTCCAGGTTATGGCCATGCACCATGTTCTCGCCATGCGGCGCCGGGGACTCCACCTGCTCCCAGCTCGTGTACGTATGGCTCCAGAAGGTCGCCCACCAAGCCGCATTGAGCTTGTCGAGCGTGCCGTACTTGTCCTTCACCCAAGCGCGGAAGGCGTCCTGGCAGTACCCGCAGTGGCATTCGCCTCCGTATTCGTTGGAGATATGCCAGCCGACGACAGCCGGATGATGGCCGTATCTCTCCGCCAGCTTGCCGTTCATGATCGCCACCTTCTCCCGATAGACCGGGGAGCTGTAGCAATGGTTATGCCGCATGCCGTGCAGATTGCGCACCCGGTTCGCGCCGGTGCGCAGCACCTCGGGGTACTTCTGCGACATCCAGGCGGGACGGGCGCCGCTCGGCGTCGCGAGCCAAGCGTAGATTCCATTCGCCGCAAAGCGGTCGAGCAGATCATCGAGCCAGCCGAATTCGAACCGTCCTTCCTCCGGCTCCAGTGCCGCCCAGGCAAAGATGCCGACCGACATGACGTTGCAGCCGGCCAGCTTCATCAGCCGGATGTCCTCCTCCAGCACTTCCGGATCATGGAGCCATTGATCGGGGTTGTAGTCGGCTCCATGCATGAGCACAGGCAGCTTGCTGCTGACGGGGGGATGTTTTGGAATCAACGTTACCACTCCTTGATGAAATGAAATAATGGAAGCTTCGCCGCCTTGTCTTGGCGGCTGCAATGAAATCGGAATTCGGAGTGCCGATTTCGAAGATTTCCTCCCTCATAGAGAGAAGCGAAGCTCAAGCACGGCCGGCAGTCCGCGATGGTTTCAAACCGATGCAAACGGGAGAAGACGACAGGGTCTCCTCCCGCTTGGCTTATTTTTGCTGGGTCAGGAACGCGTCCACTTGGGCTTGCATTTCCGTCATGACCTTCTCGATGCCGGCTGCCTTCAACTGCTTGATCAGATCGGCCTGGCCTTTGTCCAGGTCCTTGACCAGACCGTATTCCAGCGGAATCGAATAGCGCAGCATGACGTTGCTGATGCTGGCTACTTCCGTCTTCACCTTGGCATCGTCGAAGACGAACGTTTCCAGCGGGAAGTGATAGATGCTGGACTGCCATTTCTCGAAAATATCGTCCGCTTCCTTCGGATACGAGGAGTCGCTCCGGTTCAGCTGCGAGTTCCAGCCCCAGTTGGAGAAGCCGGTGTAGTTCGCTGCGGCGGGGCCGGCGCTGTACTTGTCGTCGCCTTCCGGCACATAGTTCGTGCCGCTGATGCCGTACATCGTGAGATCATGGATTTCCTTGTCGTTTTGCAGCAGGTCGATCAGCATGAGCGAGCGCTCCGGATTTTTGGATGTCGCATGGATCGCCATGCCGTTCTGCGTCGAGATGGCCGCGATTTTTTTCTTGTCCGGCGTGATGTCCGCGATGGCGACCTCCAGGGACGGGTTGTCCCGGCGCATCTCGGCGAGGTTGGAGCCTGCGGTGCCCAGATTTTGCGCAGCGTAGGAAGCGACCTTGCCGGCTTTGATATCCTGCCAGACGTCGTTTTTGTTGCTGACGACGTTTTTGGACCAGACGCCGCTGTCGGAGAGATCCTTGTAGTAAGTCAGCAGCTGCTTGAACTCGGGCGTATCGTAAATGTTGAAGATCTTGCCGGAGGCATCGTCCATCTTATACGCGAGCGGCAGCGTCATGTCGACCAGGTTCCAGTCGTTGTGCTGCTCCAGCGTCGCCTGGTCCATCTCATGCCATTTCCAGCCGTCGCCTGCTTTGGCGCCGTAGGCGAGCATGCCTTTTTCGTTGGCGGCGATCGCCTTCAAATACGTTGCGTAGGATTCAAGGCTGTTGATCTCCGGCAGATTGTATTTCTTGCGCAGATCCTCTCGGTAGAGGATGACCTTGTCATTCACTTCAACGTTGTTGTTCGGCACCATGAACAGCTTGCCGTTCACCTTCGCCTGGTCGAAGGAAACCGGAGGCATGTTCTTCACCGTCTGCGGCGCATACTTGTTCAGCATGTCCTCTGTAAGCTCCAGGAAGCCGCCTTTCAGCGCCTGGTCGTTGTAATAAGCCCAGTTAGCCGTATAGACAAGGTCGAAGTCTTCGTTGGCCGCGAACTTCAGCGGGTACTTCTGGTTCCAGTCGGACCAGTCGAGGAATTCCGCCTCGACCGTCGCATTGATGCGCTCCTTGAGCTTCTTGTTCAGCTCGCCGAATACTTTGTCATAGTCGGCCGGCTTCCCGCCGACGAGCAGCATTTTCAGCTTGACCTCCTTGGAGGTGTCGGGCTCGTTGGAAGCGGTTGCGTTTGTCGGCGCAGCGGATGAGTTGACCGCCGGCGTTCCCGTATTGGATGCTGCGTTATTGTTGTTTCCTCCGCAGGCTGCCAGCACCGCGGACATGGAGAGCAGCGCCGCCATCGGCAGCAGAAGCGATTTTTTGGCTTTCATGGTTTTTCCCCCTATGAGTGGATGGATGATTTTGGCCTTCATGCAGGCGGATGGACGAAACTTCGGCAAAGCGAAGCTGTCGGGCTTCTCCCTCCTAGTAAAGGAGGCGGAGCTTCGTACAGGCGGATAATACGTAGAAAGGACGAATCTTCTGGCAGAGTGAAGCTGTCCAGGGTTTCTCCCTCCTAGTAAAGGAGGCGGAGCTTCGTGCAGGCGGATAATACGTAGATGGACGAAACTTCTGGCAAAGCGAAGCTAACCAGGCTTCTCCCTCCGAGTAAAAGAAGACGGAGCTTCGTGCAGGCGGATAATACGTAGAAAGGCGAATGAGCTCTGGAAAAGCGGAGCGTTCGCATTTGAAGGCCGGATTTCCCCATTAAGGGGATAGAAATCAAGAAATCCGGACTTCAACAGCGATTGGAAGAGCCATTCGTTTTTCGGAGTATTTGATCTGCCGCATTGCCACATTCGTTTTTCGGAGTACTTGATCTGCCCCATTGCCGCATTGCCACATTGGAGTCAGCCCTTCACCGACCCGATCGTCAGCCCCTGCACGAAATAGCGCTGGATGAACGGATAAGCGAGCAGAATCGGGCCGATCGCCACGACCGTCATCGCCATCTTGAGGCTCTCGGTCGGGATGCTCGTGTTCACGACCGCGCCGGAGCTGATGAGAGCCTTGCGCATCCCGTCCATATTCCCCAGCATCTTGTACAGATAGTACTGGAGCGGCATGAGGTTTTCGTTCGAGACGAACAGCAGCGCGTTGTACCAGTCGTTCCAGTAGCCGAGCGCGATGAACAGTCCGATCGTCGCCAGAGCCGGCTTGGCCAGCGGCAGGATCAGCCTCGCGTAGATGAGGAAATCCCCCGCTCCGTCCATTTTGGCCGACTCCACGATCGCCTCCGGAATGCCGTTCATGAACGACTTCATGACGATGATGTAGAACACGTTGAGCAGCATCGGAAGAATGAGCACGATGAGCGTATCCTTCAGATGCAGGTAGTTCACGACGAGCAGGTACCAAGGCACGAGTCCGCCGCTGAACAGCGTCGTGAAGAAAAAGAAGAAGGAAAACGACCCCCGCCACTTGAAGTCCTTGCGCGACAGCACGTACGCCGTCATGGAAGTCAGAAACAATCCCAGCAGCGTTCCGATCGCCGTTACGCCGATCGTCACCCCGTATGCGCGGAGCATCTGCTCCGGATACGTGAAGAGGATGCGGTAAGCCTCGCCCGAGAACACCGAGGGCAGCAGCTGGAAGCCGTTCTCGATGATGGAGCTTTCGCTTGTGAGCGAGGAGGAGAGGACGAGCAGGAACGGCAGCAGGCAGATGGCGGACATGACTCCAAGAACGGCATAGCCGATCAGTTGGAACAGCAGCAGGTCGCCTTTGATCTTGCCTGCCTTCTTGCCGGCGGAAGCGGCTGCTGGCTGTGCTTGAGCTTGCATGTTTGACATCTCCCCCTTAGAACAGCGCCCGGTCTTTGTCATACCGGCGCACGGCATAGTTGGCCAGCAGGATCGTGACGAAGCCCAGAATGGATTGGTAGAAGCCGGCGGCGGATGACATGCCGATATCGTTGTTCGTCGTCAGGGAGCGGAACACGTACGTGTCGATGACATCCGTGGAGGAGAACAGGATTCCGTTGTTGCCGACCATGTTGTAGAACATTCCGAAGTCGCCGCGGAAGATGTTGCCTACGGCCAGCAGCACGAGGATGATGACGGTCGGATACAGGTTCGGAATCGTGATATGCAGCATCCGCTGGAAGATGTTCGCTCCGTCGATCTCCGCCGCCTCGTACATTTCCCTATCCATGCCGGTGATCGCCGCCAAATACATGACCGAGCCGTATCCCAGCGCTTTCCATGCCGAGATGAGCACGAGCAGCAGCGGCCAATACGACGCGGTGTTGTACACGTCCAGCGGCTGCATGCCCAGCGCCTTCAGCACCACGTTGAGCGTGCCGTAATCGTAGTTGAACAGATTGTAGGCGATCGCCCCGACGACGACCCAGGAGATGAAGTAAGGCAGGAACAGCATCGTCTGGAAAATCTTGCGGAACCACGGTCTGGCCGCTTCGAACAGCAGGATGGCGGCGGCGATCTGCAGCACGTTGTTCACGATGATGAACGCGATATTGTACAGCGCCGTGTTGCGCGTCACCCGCCAGGCATCGCCGGATTCAAAGAAGAAGCGGAAGTTGTCCAGCCCGTTCCAAGGGCTTCCGAATACGCCTCCGGCGTAGTTGAACTGCTTGAAGGCCAGCACGATTCCGGCCATTGGAATGTAGGCGAACAGAATGAAAAACAGGACGCCCGGCAGCAGCATCAGCAGCAGCGTCCGGTATTTGAGGACGTCGCCCAAAAAGCCGCTTCGATTCATGTCTTCTCCCCTCTCTCGATGTCCTTATGCCTTTAGTATAGGACTTCGGATCGAGAGCCCGTCAGTGCGGGGAACAACTAAAACCGATACTTTTTCCACGATGTTCACGAGGCGGAGAGCCGGGGCCGGCTCTCAGATTTGCTGCTTCTTCCGGTATTCGCCAGGCGACATGCCGGTGGATTGCTTGAACTGCCGGTTGAAATACACGATATTCTTGTAGCCCATCCGGTCCGCGATTTCATAGATTTTAAGGGAAGGATCCTGCAGCAGGGAGCAGGTCCGCGCCAGCTTGCGCTCCAGCAGAAACTCGCTGAACGGCTGGCCGGTCTCCTCCTTGAACAGATGGCCAAGATAGTTCGGAGTGAAATTGAAGCGCGCCGCCGTTTCCTTCAGCGTCACCCGCTGCTCGAGCCTCTCCTCCACATAGCCGATGATGTCCTCGATCAGCTTGCGGTTGTGGCGCCGGCTCTTGAGCAGCAGCAGCTCCGACAGCTCGAAGAGACGCTTGCGCAGCCAGGACAGCACATCGCTTACCGTCTCGAACTGAAACAGGACGGAAGGCTCATGGCTTTCCCATCTCAGCAGCTCGTACAGATTCTCGTTCATCGCCTTGAGATCGGCATGCAGCTTGGAAGTCATGCGGATAATGAGCTGATAGGCGTCGCTGCGCTGCTGTCCCGGCATGCCGAACAGCTCCATCAGGCCGTTGTCGATGCCGACCAGATCGTACTGGAGAATCGCCTCCAGCATCCGCTCCACGATCCGGTCCAGCTGCACGGTCGCCTCCGCATCTCCATGCAGAGCGGGATCCTCCGTGATGACACGGTTCTTGCCGAGCAGCCACTTGGCGCTGAGAGCCGCCTGGGCTTCCCGGTAGGAGACGGGCAGCTCTTCCCAGCGCTCCGCCGCCGTGCCGCAGCCGATCGTCACCGTCAGCGGATATGCCGCGGCTACGGCATCGACCAGCTGCTGCAGCTCCGCTCCGTCAGACGCGCCGGCCGTTGAGCGCAGCAGCAGAGCCCTGCCTCCCGGCAGGCCGGAGACGAGCAGCCCCATTCTTTTCTCCCTCACGTAGGTGCCGATGAAGGCGATGATTGCCTCGGTCAGCTCCTTGCGGCCGGCATCCGGCAGATGGCGGGTCTTGAGCTCCAGATCGTCGAACTCGATCAGGGCAGCGGCTGCGCGCGACGGAACAAGCGGCGCGATGTGGGGACGCAGATGCTCCTGGGCGGAAGGCTCCGCGTCGCCGGCAAGCCAGCGCAGCAGCCATTCCCTGGAAGCCATCGTCAGCGCTTCCGATACGCTGCGGGTCGTCTGCCGCTCCCGCTCGATTCCGGCGCACAGTCCTGATAACATGCCGAGCAGCTCTTCGTCGTCGACCGGCTTGAGCAGGTAGCCGGAAGCTCCGAGCCGGAGAGCTTCCTTGGCATACCGGAAGTCCTCATGGCCGCTGATGAAAACGACCTTGGCGTCCGGAATTTTATCCTTGGCCTTGCGGGCGAATTCAACTCCCGACATGATCGGCATCCGGATATCCGACAGGATGATGTCGACCGGCCGCCGCTCCAAAAACTCCATGGCGGCAAAGCCGCTGTTCACCGTTCCGGCGATCTCGACCGGAAGCCCGCTCGCGGCGATTCTCCGCCGCAGCCATTCGAGATCGACCTTTTCATCATCCACGAGCAATATGCTGATATCGCCTGTCACGCTGTCGTCCTCCTGTCCGCCGGCTGCAGTCCGGCCCCGTCCTGTTCCTCCGCAAAGTCCGAATCCGCCGGAAGCAAGATCCGCACAGTCGTGCCTGCTCCATAAATGCTGGCCGCATCGACCCCATATTCCGGGCCGTAGCGGAGCTTGATCCGTTCATCGACGTTGCGGATTCCGTAGCCGCCTTCGTTCCGGTTCGGTCCGGACATGATTGCCCGAAGCGTATCCGGCCTCATCCCGATGCCGTTGTCGATGATTTTGAGCTCCAGCATCCCGCCGATTACCCGGCCGCTGATGAGAATCCCGATGGAATCTCCGAACCAGGCATGCTTGAATATATTTTCCACGAACGGCTGCAAAATGAGCTTCATCACCTGCAGGTCCCGGATGCCCTCTTCGATATCCGTATAGACCGTGAAGGAATCCGCATACTTCACTCTCTGAATGTCCAAATAAGTTTGGATCTGCTCCAGCTCAAGTCCGAGCGGAATATATACTTTGCCTCCATTCAAGGACAGCCGGTAAAAGCGCGACAGCCCCTTGACCATCTCCGTCACTTCCTTGGCCTGTCCCATATTGGCAAGGCTGCTGATCGTGGAGAGAGTGTTGTAGAGGAAATGGGGATTGATCTGCGCCTGCAGGGCTTCCAGCTCGGCCTGCTTGCGGCTCAGCCCCTGGACGTACACGCTGTTGATCAGCTCCTTGATGTGGGAGGCCATGCTGTTGAACGCCTGCGCGATCTGAACGAATTCGTCGCGGCCGCCGAAGCGGATCCGCTTCTCGAAGCTGCCGTCCTGGAAAGACTGGAGCAGCGTCACGATCTTCCGCATCTTGCGTCCCGACAGCCGCGCCACGAGCAGCCCGATCAGCGCCATGACCGCGAAGCTCGCGGAGCAGACGCCGAGGATGAGCAGGCGCAGCCGCTTGGCGTCCTCCTGCAGGTACTCCTGAGACACGAGCGCGCGAAGCGAATAGCCCGTTCCCGGAATCGCCTCGTTGAGAGCGAGGTATCTTTCTCCCGCAGCGTCCGCCTCGCCTTTCTGATACATGACTGCTTCAGATTGGTCGTCCAGCAGCTGGAGCGTGATCCCCTTCTCTTCGGGAAAAGCCTCGAAGCGCCCCAGCAGCTCGTCCAGCGAAGTCGTGATGCGGATATACCCGATGACGGTCTGATAGTCATTGTAGGAAATCAGCCGCGTCAAATGGGAAAGGTTGTCCAGTGTGGCATCGCTGTCGACCTGCATCCACTTGGCTCCGACGCCTTCGCTCGCCTCGCTCGCCCAGGCGCTGCCGGCAACCCTGTCGGCGGAGAGGACGTAATAATCGCTGTCCTGGATCGGCGTGTTCAGATCGTCGCCTTCGATCTCGTAGAGATCGGGATTGGTCGTGTAGAGCACAATGCGCAGATTGCTGCCGAACAGCTGCAGAGGGGCTCTAAGCTGAGGCACGACCTCATCGAGCATCGTCAAGTACGTCTGCAGATCGTCTCCATGCTTCTGCAAAGCCTTTTGGAAAGGAACGCTTCCGAACAGCGTATCGGAGATGCGCGTAATCTCGTCCATCTGGTATTTCATGCTGCTCCTCGTCTGCTGCATTGCCGCCCGGATATTCGTCTGGGCGATCTCCGTGCGGGAGTCGACCAGCATCCGGTAGGAGATCGTCCCGATGAGCGCGTCCGTCAGCAGGACGAGCAGCAGATAGGGAATCATCATTTTATAGGAATAGGGAATATAGGATCCCATTTGAAGTTTTTTGCGCAAACTGGTTCCCCTCCGGTCATCGTGCTGCGGTCATCCAATACCCCATTGTAACCCGCCGGGCTCCTCATTCCCATGGAGGAAGACAACGCTTTCTTATACCTTTTCCACGATATCCGGATCGGCTGTCCGCTGCAGTGTCTCTCCTCGCCGCTCCGGAGCGATGCCGGAAAACAACGTTGAAAACCGTGAAGAAATCATTGCTGCGCTCAGCTGTCAGCCGAATGGATAACGCTTACAATCCAAGGTGAAAGGAGGCTCCGGCATTAGCTGCCATTGTTGTTCCCATCAGAAGAGGAGGAATCGGAATCATGAAATGGACCTTCAAAAGCAAGACCTTCAAAAGCAAGACCTTCAAAAGCAAGGGATGGCTGCTCAGTCTCGCGCTGGCTGCCGTCATGCTGATCTCGCCGCTCGCCTATCACGGCGGGGGCCGTACGGAAGCCGCGCCTGCGTTCGCCAAGGGTGCCGACATCAGCTGGGTAGCCGGAATGGAAGCCCAAGGATACAAATGGAAGGACAAAAATGGAACGACCCGGGATATCCTGAACATTCTGAAGACCGACTACGGCCTGAATTCCGTCCGCATCCGGGTGTGGGTGAATCCGAACATGAGCGATTACGGCAACGGTTACATGAACGCCGACAAAGCCGCCGCCCTGGCCGTCCGCGCCAAGGCTCAAGGCATGAGCGTCATGCTGACGCTCCATTACAGCGACTCCTGGGCGGATCCCGGCCAGCAGACCAAGCCTGCGGCATGGAAATCGTATACCTTCCAGCAGCTGATGGATGCCGTCTGGTCGCATACCGTATCGGTCATGAACACGATGAAAGCCCAGGGAGTGACGCCGGACTGGGTGCAGATCGGCAATGAGACGAACAACGGCATGCTGTGGGAGGACGGAAAGGCGTCCGCCTCGATGAAAAACTACGCCTGGCTCGTCAATACGGGCAACAACGCGGTCAAAAGCGTCTTCCCTTCCGCCAAGACGATCGTCCACATCGCGAACGGATACGACAACGCGCTGTTCGTCTGGAACATCGGCGGGCTGATCAGCAACGGGGCGACCTTCGACGCCATCGGCATGTCGCTGTATCCGACGGCAACGGATTGGCAGGCCAAGGTCGACCAGACAATCGCCAATGCCAAGGACATGATCAGCCGATACGGAAAGAGCGTCATCATCTCGGAGATCGGCTTGGAGTACAATCAGCCGGCAGCCGCCAAAAGCTTCATCGCCGACATCAAGACGAAAGTAAGAAATATCGCAGGAGGCAAAGGCCTCGGCGTATTCTATTGGGAGCCGGAAGCGACCCCGGGCTACAACTCCGGGTACAACAAGGGCGCCTGGCAGGCGGACGGCAAGCCGACCGTCGCCTTGGAAGGCTTTTTGAACTAAGGACGTGAATGAATAAGCTCAGAGCTTAGAGCTCAGAGCTCACTCATAGCTCATAGCTCATAGCTCATAGCTCATAGCTCATAGCTCATAGCTCATAGCTCAAAGCTCAAAGCTCAAAGCTCAAAGCTCAAAGCTCAAAGCTCAAAGCTCAAAGCTCAAAGCTCAAAGCTCAAAGCTCAAAGCTCAAAGCCGCCCAAGTATACGGCCCTTTCAAGCAAGATCAAGAATGATACGTATTTTAAAAAGCTGCGGTAACTAAAAAAACCGCTGTTATCCGGTCCTGTCGGTCCGGGTAACAGCGGTTTTGGCTTGATTAAACTCCTTGCACCGCGTACATGCGGTCGCGCAGAGCTTGAATGTCTTTGTTCTCGAGGTACTCATCGTAGGTCGTCATCCGGTCGATGATGCCTCCCGGCGTGATCTCGATGATGCGGTTGGCGATCGTCTGCACGAATTGATGGTCATGCGACGTGAACAGGACGGTGCAGTCCGTATCGATGAGGCCGTTGTTGAGCGCCGTGATGGACTCGAGGTCCAAGTGGTTGGTCGGTTCGTCCATGATGAGCACATTGGAGCCCGAAAGCATCATCTTGGAGAGCATGCAGCGGACCTTCTCTCCTCCGGAGAGGACGTTGGCTTTTTTCAGCGCTTCGTCGCCGGAGAACAGCATGCGTCCCAGGAAGCCGCGGATGAACGATTCGTCCTGATCCTTGGAGTACTGGCGCAGCCAATCGACGAGGTTGTCCTCGACGCCGTCGAAGTACTTGGAGTTGTCCTTAGGGAAGTAGCCTTGGGTCGTCGTGATGCCCCATTGGTACGAACCCGCGTCAGGCTCCAGCTCGCCGGTGATGAGCTGGAAGAACACCGTCTTCGGCAGGGTGTTCGGGCCGACGAAAGCGATCTTGTCGCCCTTGTTCACCGTCAGCGTCAGATTGTCGATCAGCTTCTCGCCGTCGATCGCCTTGGTCAGGCCGTCGATCAGCAGCAGCTGCTTGCCGGCTTCGCGCTCGCCCTTGAAGTTGATGAACGGATATTTCCGGCTGGAAGGCCGGATGTCGTCCAGCGTGATCTTGTCGAGCATCTTCTTCCGGCTTGTCGCCTGCTTGGACTTGGACTTGTTGGCGCTGAAGCGCTGGATGAACGCCTGCAGCTCCTTGACCTTGTCTTCCTTCTTCTTGTTGGCATCGCGCTGAAGCGCGAGGGCCAGCTGGCTGGACTCGTACCAGAAGTCGTAGTTGCCGACGTACATCTGGACTTTGCCGAAGTCGATGTCAGCGATATGCGTACATACCTGGTTCAGGAAGTGACGGTCATGGCTGACGACGATGACGGTGCCTTCGAACGTGGAGAGGAACTTCTCCAGCCATTCGATGGACTGCATATCCAAGTGGTTGGTAGGCTCATCGAGCAGCAGGATGTTCGGGGTGCCGAACAGCGCTTGCGCGAGCAGGACGCGGATCTTGGCGTTGCCGTCCAGCTCCTTCATCAGCTTGTCGTGCAGGTCCGGCGTGATGCCGAGTCCGTTCAGCATTTCGGCAGCTTCGGATTCGGCTTCCCAGCCGTTCATGTCCGCGAACTCGGCTTCAAGCTCGCCCGCGCGCATGCCGTCCTCGTCGGTGAAGTCGGCTTTGGCGTACAGGGCGTTCTTCTCGTTCATGACTTCATAAAGCTTTTTGTGGCCCATGATGACGGTCATGAGAACCGGCACTTCGTCGTATTCGAAATGGTTCTGCTTCAGGACGGCCATACGCTCGCCCGGGGTGATATGGACCTCGCCCGTGTTCGGCTCGATCTCGCCGGAGAGGATTTTCAGGAACGTCGACTTGCCCGCTCCGTTCGCTCCGATGAGGCCGTAGCAGTTGCCCGGCGTGAACTTGATATTGACGTCTTCAAAAAGCGCTCGCTTGCCGTACCGAAGCGATATTCCGCTCGTACTGATCATTGGTGTGAATCCCGTCCTTCATCTATAGTTTGGCGGATAGCCGCCTGTAGTCAACGGTGTTGCGCAAGTCAATGGAGAAGTGCGGCATTCGGCGCCAAGAGGAAATGGTGCTTAACCTCTGGCGTGGGTGACCAAGAAGTGTGACCCCTCAAAACTTCTGGCGGTCCTTCAGGCAATCCAAACAATGTTGACCTTTTAAAACTTCTGGCGGTCCTTCAGGCAATCTAACTATAATGGTCTCGCCCATTGAACGTATGAATCGCCTCATGAACAGTCGGATACAGACTGCCGCAAGACAGACTTTCTTAAGTATAGCATAATTCCCGAGTTGTAGGGAAACCTTCAAAGTTCCTTGCTTGTCAGTCAACTCGACCCGTCATAACCCTTAATCCCTTTTCCCCAAGACGGTAGACGTGATGCCTTCTCACCCCTTCCCCCTCCGAAACGATCCAGCCATCCGCCATCATCCTGCGCAGAACCGTGCGCGCCGTATCTTTTCCTACCTGCAGCCAGCGGCAGGCGTCGGTCAGTTTGAATGCCTTCCCATCAGCCGCATTTCTCAGCAATTCCCTCTCACGAGGACCTATTGACTCTAATCCTTCTCTTGCCCGACCGCGCCTTCCAAGTAGTTCAAAAAGCGATCCCCGGCATGCATCCGGCTTTTTGTCCAGCTCATCCCAGCTGAAAGGCATGTAAAGATAACCGGCAACAGCCATGCATCTCAAGCGCTGGCGGTCCATGGAAAAGCGCTCCCTCGTCATTAATTCTACATGGGGCACGTAACCGTCGCATTCGATAATCAGCCGCATCGGCTCGTAGTAAACGTCGGCATAATACTTGTACCCGCCAGGACTAACAAACTCATATTCCAATTGAAACCCCTCCAAGGAGCCGAAGACAGGCATGATTAGAGTTCGGAGCAGCTTGATCGTGCCATGCAGATCCCTTGCCAGCATCTCCAATCTTTGACCTTTCGCCGACGTCCGCTTATCAGCGATGAAAGCCTTCATATCCGTATCAAAATTTCTTTCCGTTAATGACTTCATATTACAGCTTTACACATCCTTGTCCTTGAAAATAGAAAAAGCCGCTTGCTCCAAAGGAGGCAAGCGGCGTGTGCTTCACGCTCTAAAGTATCCATGGTTTCTCGTTGATGTTTTCATCGGCACTAATCCGATGATAGACCGCAGACTGGAGAATGACAAGCGAGCAGATGATTGTAAGACGGTTTTTTCTGCTTATTTCGCTGCTTCGGCCGCTGAAGCTCCGTGTAAGACGGTTTTTTCTGCTTATTTGGCCGCTTCGATCGCAGAAGCTCCGTGTAAGACGGTTTTTTCTGCTTATTTGGCCGCTTCGGTCGCAGAAGCTCCGTGTAAGACGGTTTTTTTCTGCTTATTTGGCTGCTTCCGCTTCAGAAGCTCCATGTAAGACGGTTTTTTCTGCTTATTTCGCCGCTTCGGCAGTAGAAGCTCCTTGTAAGACGGTTTTTTCTGCTTATTTGGCCGCTTCGGCCGCAGAATCTCCGTGTAAGACGGTTTTCCCCCGCTTATTGGGCTGCTTCTACCGTAGAAGCTCCGTGTAAGACGGTTTTTTCTGCTTATTGGGCTGCTTTAGCCGTAGAAGCTCCGAGCTCCAAGTTAGACGTTTATCTCCTGCTTACTTGGCTTGTTCAAGCACTGCCCGCAACGCTGCTGCCTAAATCCCGGGCATCACGTTGCCGCCGTTCACCGGCAAGTAAGTCCCGGTGATGAAGCTCGACAGATCCGAGGCGAGGAATGCGACGGCGTTCGCGATTTCCTGATCGGTGCCGCGGCGCTTCAGCGGCACGGTGCTTTCGTAACCCTCGTTGCGCTCCGTGCCGTTCTCGCGGTCCCGCTCGCTGATCGTCCAGCCCGGCGCCACCTGGTTGACGGTGATGCCGTCGCCGCCGACCTCCTTGGCGAGCACGCGATATACGCCGTCCATTCCCCGCTTGCCCGCCGTATAGGCGGATTGGCCAGGGAAGTTCTGCATGGCGCATTCCGTGTTGATGCCGATGAAACGTCCCTTGCCCTTGGCTTGCATGCCGGGGATAAAGGCTTTGGCCAGATGCACGCTTTGCAGCACGCAGGACTCGAACTGGCTGACGTAATCCTCCACAGGCTGCTCCAGCACTGAAGTCCACTCATACTGAATGACCGCATTAGCCACAATAATATCGATACTGCCGAGCCCGGCGGCCACGGCATCCCGCATCGCCGACACGGAATCAAGCCGAGTGATGTCCGCCTGGACGATCATCACATTCCGGCCCATGGCAGAAATCTCCGCATGCAGCTCCAGCGCTTTTGCCTCGCTGCCTCGGTAATGAAGAACCACATCCGCGCCGCATTCCGCAAGCGTGCGGGCAATGACGCGTCCAAGCTGTCCAGTCGATCCCGTCACCAGCGCCGTTCTTCCCGTCAGATCCAGCCTCAGCCCGCCGCTCATGAGCTGGCCCCCTCCGGTACGCGGAAGTCGATCTCCAGAAAGCGGGAAACCTCCGATTCCCAGCGTTCCTTCACGAAGGATGCATGGGAGGAATGTTCATTGTAGAGCCGGTAATCCTCTTCATCCTTGAAGTCCATCGTAAAGACGTACTGGTAGTCGTTTTTCAAGCTGATCTGTCCGCTTGCTGCGAATTGACGCACATACGGGATAGAGGTCAGGATGCGTTCCCCGTCCTCGAGAAATGCAGCTGCTTCGCTGGATCCTTGCGGATGCTTGAGATCGAAAATGACCATATGGCGGATCCATTCCTTGCTCGTAGACATAATCGTTCCTCCTGAAAAATGAGATTCATGGTTCAGCCAACAAACAGAAGCCCGGACTCAGGCAACAGCAAAACCTTCTCCATGCAGGCAAAAGCCAAACTCAAGCGAAAACACAAGAGCTTCGCCCTGCAGTTCATCGCTGTGCATACAGCTTGGCTTCCGCTTGGCAGCTAAAAGCCAAACCCAAGCCAAAATACAAGAGTGCAAGCTTCGCCGTTCATCGCCGTGCATACAGCTTGGCTTCCACTTGGCAGCTAAAAGCCAAACCCAAGCCAAAATACAAGAGTGCAAGCTTCGCCGTTCATCGCCGTGCATACAGCTTGGCTTCCACTTGGCAGCTAAAAGCCAAACTCAAGCCAATACACAAGAGTGCAAGCTTCGCCCTGCAGTTCATCGCCGTGCATACAGCTTGGCTTCCACTTGGCAGCTAAAAGCCAAACTCAAGCCAATACACAAGAGTGCAAGCTTCGCCGTTCATCGCCGTTCATCGCYGTCCGGCTACGGCCTGGCCGTGCCGCTAGCCGCCGCAGTCCTTTTTTGCGGCCGCAGGCGCGGCCCTGATGAAGCGCCGCGCTGGAGGAGCCGAAGCGCTGGCCTGGGCCGGCGCTTCCGTCGCAGGCTCGTGCATCGGCATCGCTGCAGGCATGACCGCTTATTCGACGGGCAAGGCGATGTATGTCATCGATGTGGCCTTCATCGTGCTGATGTTCGGCCTGTTGCGGCTCGGCGAGAGCCGCAAGCCGCAGCAGCAAGCGAAAAGTCGTTCCTCGCAGGCGGCAAATCCGGCTTCGCACAGGAGCGCGGCTGCTGCCTGGTGTTCGATTGCCGCCCTATCCTGCGTCCTGCTGCTTGTACTGGGCAGCGCTATTCCCGTGGGCCAATACGGCAGGCAGGCAGCCGCTGCGGCCAGCTACGATTCGGACAACGATCTGCAGGAAGCGCAAATCGTCGTCAGCGCGGCGGGAATCACTCCCGAGCGGGTGGATTTCAAGCGGGGGGCGATGATCAAGGCGATCGTTGTCGTGAAGGCCGACGCGGGGAGCGGACTCACGCTCGATGCAGGCAGCCTCGGCGCCGGAATCGCCCTGAGCAAAGGGGAGAACGTCATCGTTCTCAACAATCCCCAGCCCGGAAGCTATTCCTTGACCGTCAAGGGCGGGCGCTTCGGCGATAAAGGCGTCGGCGCCCTGTTCCGGATCGCCGATGAAAAAAACTGAGCGAACCGGTATCCGCTGCTGCGGATGCCGGTTTTTTTGCGGTTTTGAAGAGCGCGGAAGCCGTCTGGCGCATGCCGTGGCGCTGCGGATGCATTTGGCCTGCCGTGGAGGACTATAGTTGCGGATGTCGAACAAACCGTATGAAGAGCTGAACAAGAGAGAGGATGAGGCCGAGTGAGTGAAGGAGCACCGAGCACGATTCGTTGGGGCATCATGGGACCGGGCGGCATGTCGGGAGGTTTCGTAAGGGATTTGGCGCATGCGCCCGGTGCCGTCGTAACGGCGGTGGCGGGCCGGGATCCGGAGAAGACGAAGTCTTTCGCGGAGAAACACGGCATCCTCCGCACGCATGGAAGCGCAGCTGGACTGGCCGCCGATCCGGAAGTCGACATCGTCTACATCGGAACGATTCATCCCGTGCACAAGGAGAATGTGCTGGAATGCCTGGCGGGCGGCAAGCATGTGCTGTGCGAGAAGCCGTTCACGATGGATGCGGACGAAGCGAGGGAGATCGAGGCTGCGGCGGCAGGCAAAGGGCTTTTCGTCATGGAGGCCATGTGGACCCGCTTCCTGCCTCCGATCGCCGCCGTCCGGAAGTGGCTGGCCGACGGCGCTGTCGGAGAGATCAAGCTGCTCAAGGCCGAATTCGGATTCGACGCGGGCTGGAACCCGGAGGGCAGGCTGTTGAACAAGCAGCTTGGCGGAGGCGCGCTGCTGGATGCCGGCATATACCCGGTTTCTTTTGCTTCCTTCGTTTTCGGAGTGCAGCCCTCGCGGATTCAAAGCACGGTCGAGATCGGGGAAACGGGCGTAGACGAGCGATTCTCGCTCCTGTTCGATTACGAGGGAGGAGCGGCCGCTTCCCTGCATGCGTCTATCCGTCTTGGCATGAACAACGATGCCTGGATATATGGTACGAAGGGCCGTATCCATATTCCGGGATTTCTGTGGACCCGCCGAGCGGAGCTCCATATCGACGGGCAGGAGCCTGTGATCGCCGAGGACAACCGGGATTTTTCCGGACATGCTTATCAGGCGATTGAAGCGATGGATTGCATCCGCAGCAGCCGGACAGCCAGCGATATCATGCCCCTGAATGAAACCGTGGAGATCATGGGGACGCTGGACGCGATTCGTGCCCAATGGGGGCTGGAGCATGGCAGCTTTTAAACGTAGTGAGCAATCGGGATGAATGCCGTGATCGGCGCGGTCCTCCGCAAGCTTCTTTCCGCATATGCAGCCGCGCTGCTTGCAGCTTCGCTGAGTCTATTCGTTCCGGTTTACGGAGCCGATGCGGCAGGGGTATTCGAGCTGGCAGAATGGGTCTTCCTGTTCATTCTATATGGAGGTGCGGTCCTGGCTGTCTGCGGCACGCTGGTCTCCTTTCTCCTGGAGTGGTCTTGCAGGAAATGGCTGCCCGGAAGAAAGGCTCCCTATATCCTTCTCCATGCGGCATGCGGTGCAGGACTCGGCATGATGCTTCAGCCAGCCTCCGGCGGCGCGGCATGGATGGCGGGGCTGCTCGGCTGCCTCGCCGGAGCGCTGTTGGCCGGTATGGACCTGCTTCTGGACCATTGGCAGGCAAGTCCGGGCAAGCTGGCGGCTGCGCTCGCTTCACCGGTCCTGACCCTCGTTGTCGCGTTTTGGCTAAGCGCGCAAATGTTGAATTAGAACTTGGCCTATATTCATCCAGGCAGAGTTTGGCGTGCGATGGAGCGGGCCGCCTTGGCGGAAAGCCTCATTCTCCTGCATTGGGATGTCAGAGCGGGGGCCTGCGGCGGCCAACGGAGCGCATCCGGCCAGTCTCGGGATTGGATGGAAAAAAAACAGTGAAAAGAAAAATTCTTCTTCAACATGCATAACGATTTCTGCATTTATTTATTCCTCGGAACATCCAATTCTCTGGAAAATCCGTCCTCACTCACCTGAATTTGAAGTTAGATAAAGTACCACCAATAGCCTGTAAATGGAAGGGGATTCTGCCTAACGGCGGAGTCCTCTGTTTGACAACGTTTCCATTTGAATTTTTATGTGAGAAAATTTATTTTTAATTCGTATTTACGAACCGCTCATCTCTGTATTACAATCTGTGTTAACTAAGTTTGCATTTAATTATTGGAATTGCCAGAACAATCGGTGTTTATTTTCGATGGATTTTAAATCAAGCATTCAGCCGTAAACAGGAAATTAGTGGATGTTTGCTTTTGAATAATGATACATTAATGCATTAAAGCGAGAAATGAAATGAACGTAAAGGAGACCGGGCGCATGGGTTCGACGCTGCTGGAGATTAGGGATTTACGCACTCATTTCGTAACGGACCAAGGCGAGATTCCCGCGGTCGACGGCATGGATCTGGTTATACATCAAGGCGAAATCGTAGGCGTAGTCGGCGAATCGGGCTGCGGCAAAAGCGTCACTTCCCTGTCGGTCATGAGGCTGATTCCGCAGCCGCCCGGCAAATACGCCGGCGGATCGATCCTGTTCAAGGGCGAGGACCTCGTCCAGGCCAAGGAGAAGCGGATGAAGCAGATCCGCGGCGATGAAATTTCGATGATCTTCCAGGAGCCGATGACATCGCTGAACCCGCTGCTTACGATCGGGGATCAGATCGTCGAGACGCTGAGGGCCCACCGCAGCATGAGCCGCAAGGAGGCGTCCTCGCAAGCGCTGGAAATGCTGAAGAAGGTCGGCATCTCCAGGGCGGAGACGATTCTCAGGGGCTACCCGCATCAGCTCTCCGGCGGCATGCGGCAGCGGGTGATGATCGCGATCGCCCTCTGCTGCGAGCCGGAGCTGCTGATCGCCGACGAGCCGACGACGGCGCTCGACGTGACGATCCAGGCGCAGATTCTGGATCTCATGAAGAAGCTCAACGAGGAGACCGGGACGGCGATCATGATGATCACGCATGACCTCGGCGTCGTCGCGGAGGTGTGCCACAGGGTTGTCGTCATGTATGCCGGCAAGGTTGTGGAGGAAGGAACCGTCCGCGAAATCTTCGAGAAGCCGCGGCATCCCTACACGCAGGGGCTGATCCGCTCCATTCCGAAGATCGAGGAGGATGTGAAGCGGCTCTACTCGATCCCCGGCAACGTGCCGAAGCCCGGCTCGGTCAAGGAAGGCTGCCGGTTCGCCGCGCGCTGCGAGCACGTCATGGACAAGTGCCTGCATTCGCTTCCGGAGCTCGTGCCGACGACGAGCCCGGGCCATCGTTCCCGCTGCTGGCTGAATACGATCGAGGAGGTGGCGAATTGAGCCCGACCCAGGTTCAGGAGGACAGCCTGCTGGAGGTTCGTTCTCTCAAGACGTATTTCCCGATCCGCAAAGGCTTGTTCCAGCGCGAGGTCGGGCAGGTGAAGGCCGTCGACGATGTCAGCTTCCAGGTGAGGAAGGGCGAATCGTTCGGCATTGTCGGCGAAAGCGGCTGCGGCAAGTCGACGACGGGCCGCTCGCTTCTGAGGCTTATCGAGCCTACCGGCGGCGAGGTCATGTTCGACGGCCATAAAGTGACGGAATTTTCCGATAGCCGCATGAGAGAGATCCGCAGGGACATGGGGATGATTTTCCAGGATCCGTTCGCCTCTCTCAATCCCCGCCACAAGGTTCGCAAGATTCTCGAGGAGCCGCTGATCGTGCACGGCATCGGCAGCGCCGAGGAGCGGCGCAGCCGGGTGGAGCGGGTGATGGAGACGGTTGGCCTCAGCTCCTGGCAGCTGGACCGGTTCCCTCATCAGTTCTCGGGCGGACAGCGGCAGCGGATCGCAATCGCGCGGGCGCTCATGCTGCAGCCGAAGCTGATCGTTGCGGACGAGCCGGTATCGGCGCTGGACGTGTCGATCCAGTCGCAGATTCTCAACCTGATGCAGGATCTCAAGGATGAGTTCGGACTGACCTATGTGTTCATCGCCCATGATCTCAGCGTCGTGAAGCATTTCTGCGACCGGGTGGCGGTCATGTATCTGGGGCGGATCGTGGAGCTGGCGGACAAGCATTCCCTTTACCGGGAGCCCAAGCATCCTTATACGCAGGCGCTGCTGTCCGCCGTGCCCAAGCCGGATCCGAACGCGGCCAGCGAGAGGATCATCCTGCAGGGCGAGATTCCGAGTCCGGCCAACGTCCCGCAGGGCTGCGTCTTCAGCACCCGCTGTCCGCAGGTGATGGACATCTGCAGGCAGCAGAAGCCGGTGCTCCAGCCGACTTCGGAAGGCCATATGACGGCTTGTCATCTGTACGGCTCCGCGGAGGCGTAACGGATTTCAACGATAGATTCACCATCAAGACGGATTCGGGAAACGAAGAGAGATTCAGAGGAGGAGACAATTTTGAACAAATGGTATAAACCCGGAGCTGCGCTCGTGCTGGCATCCGTTCTCACCCTGACAGGCTGCAGCGGCAGCGACAATGCCGGCAATTCCCCGGGAAGCTCCCCGGCCAGCAGCTCCAGCAGCCCCGCTCCGAGCGGCACCCCGGCGGATTCCTCCGCCACCTCGCAGGATACGCTGATCACCGCCCGCGGCGGCGATTCCGCCGCTCTCGACGCGTCCATCGTCACGGACGGCGAATCCCTCAAGGTCACGCAGCAGATTTTCGAGGGCCTGCTCGACTACAAGCCGGGCACGACCGAAATTCAGCCCAAACTGGCCGAAAGCTATGAAGTCAGTCCGGACGGCCTGACGTACACGTTCAAGCTGAGGCAAGGCGTCAAGTTCTCGGACGGCACGGACTTCAACGCCGACGCGGTCGTCTTCAACTTCACCCGCTGGAGCGATCCGAAGAGCGAGTTCAAATTCGAAGGCGATTCCTTCGACTACTACGACTCCATGTTCGGGCCGGACGGCTCCCGCGTCATCAAGGAAGTGACGGCTGTCGACCCCGGCACGGTCAAGTTCGTCCTGAACCAGCCCCAGGCGCCATTCCTCCAGAACATCGCCATGCCGCCGTTCGGAATCGGTTCTCCGACGGCGATCAAGGAAAAGAAGGACAAGTTCAAGTCGGAGCCGGTCGGCACGGGGCCGTTCGTCTTCAAGGAATGGAAGCGCAACGACTCCATCACCGTGGAGAAGAACCCGACCTACTGGCAGCAAGGCCTGCCTAAGCTGAACAAAGTCGTCTTCAAGGTCATTCCGGACAACTCCGCCCGCTTCACGGCGCTGCAAAACGGAGAGATCGACCTGATGGAAGGCGTCAACCCGGATGATCTCAAGACGCTTGAAGGAAATGCCGACCTTCAGAAGATCGTGCGCGCATCCTTCAACATCGGGTATCTCGGCTTCAACATCAAGAAGAAGCCGTTCGACAACCCGAAAGTCCGCGTCGCCCTGAACTACGCCGTCAACAAGGAAGCCATCATCCAGGCGTTCTACGGCGGACTGGCGGAGCCGGCGGTCAATCCGATGCCGCCTTCCACGCTGGGCTACAACAAGGACGTTCAAGACTACCCTTACGACCTTGAAAAAGCGAAGCAATTGCTTGCCGAGGCGGGCTATCCGAGCGGACTGCCTGAAGAGATGACGTTCTACGCGATGCCTGTCGCGCGTCCTTACATGCCGGACGGCAAAAAGGTCGCCGAGGCGATCCAGGCCGACTTCGCCAAGATCGGCGTGAAGACGAAGATCGAGTCCCCGGAATGGGCGACTTACCTCGACGATGTCAAAAAAGGCGAGAAGGACGATCTGTTCATGCTCGGCTGGACGGGCGACAACGGCGACCCGGACAACTTCCTCTTCACGCTGCTGCATAAGGACGCCATCGGCAGCAACAACTACAGCTTCTACTCCAATGACGAAGTCAACAAGCTTCTGAGCGAAGGCCAGTCGGAGACCGACAGCGCCAAGCGCGAGGAGCTGTACAAGCAGGCGCAGGTGCTGATCAAGCAGGATGCCCCGTGGATTCCGCTCGTCCACTCCACGCCGCTGCTGGCCGGATCGGCCAAGCTGGCGGGCTACACGCCTTCGCCGACGGGGTCCGAGCCGTACACCGAGATCTACTTCAAGTAACCATCGTCGCTTCAATCGCAGATCAAGCAGACGGCAGGCCGGCCTGCCGTCTCTTCTATTGAGACGCCTATTGGCTTAAGGGGAGACATTGATGCTGAACTACACGATTCGACGTCTGCTCATGCTGATTCCGGTTCTGCTGGGAATGACGATCATCGTCTTTTCCATCATCCACGCGATTCCCGGAGATCCCGCGGAGGTCATTCTCGGCGAGAAGGCGAGCAATTCGTCCAAGGAAGCCCTGCGCAAGGAGCTCAAGCTTGACCAGCCTCTTCTCGTGCAGTACGGGGACTATTTGAAAAAGCTCGCCGCCGGCGATCTGGGCACGTCGATCCGCACCCGCGAGCCGATATCCGCCGAAATCACGCCTTATCTGGCGGCCACTCTGGAGCTGACTCTGGTGGCGATGGCCTTTGCCGTGTTCTTCGGGGTGAACGCCGGCATTCTCAGCGCCTGGAAGCAGAACTCCTGGTTCGATTATCTCAGCATGCTGATCGCTCTCATCGGGGTGTCGATGCCGATCTTCTGGCTCGGCCTCATGGAGCAGTGGCTGTTCGCGCTGGAGCTCAAGTGGCTGCCGTCGATCGGCAGGATGAACGCGCGCGATCCGGTGGAATCGGTCACCAACCTGTATCTGATCGACTCGCTGCTCTCGGGCAGGGCAGATCAGTTCTGGACGGTCGTCAAACATCTCATCCTGCCGGGCATCGCGCTCGGGACGATCCCGATGGCGATCATTGCCCGGATGACGCGCTCCAGCATGCTGGAGGTGCTGCGGTCCGACTATATCCGCACCGCCAAGGCCAAAGGCTTGTCGCAGATGTTCATCATCTACAAGCATGCCCTGCGCAACGCCTTCATCCGGTGCTGACGGTCATCGGCCTGCAGTTCGGCCTGCTGCTCGGGGGAGCCGTCCTGACCGAGACGATCTTCGCCTGGCCGGGCGTCGGACGTTATATCTTCGACGCGATCGCCTCCCGGGATTATCCGGTCATCCAGTCCGGCATCCTGATCATCGCTTTCATCTTCGTGCTCATCAATCTTCTGGTCGATCTGCTGTACGCGGCGGTTGATCCGAGAATCAACTTCAAGTAGGAGGAAAGCCCATGTCACAACCGGCAATCAAGCTTGCGCCGCCGCCCCCGGCCAAGACCGAGGTTTCCTCCTCCTGGAGGGACGGCTGGCGCAGCTTCCGCAAAAACAGGCTGGCCATGGTCGGTCTCGGCATCATCGTCTTCTTCGTACTGATTGCCGTGCTGGCGCCGTTCATCGCTCCCTACGACTACAAGGAGCAAGAGCTGGTCAACCGGCTGCACAAGCCGGGAGGAGAGCACTGGTTCGGCACCGACGACCTGGGCCGCGACATCTTTTCCCGGATCATCTACGGAACCCGGATTTCCCTCTGGATAGGCATCAGCTCCGTTGTCGGCTCCATCGTCGCAGGCACGATGCTCGGCATCGTGGCCGGCTATTACGGCCGCTGGCTCGATGCGCTCATCTCCCGCTTCTTCGACATTCTGCTTGCGTTCCCCGGCATTCTGCTGGCGATCGCCATCGTGGCCGCTCTCGGGCCTTCGCTGCAGAATGCGCTGCTCGCCATCGCCATCGTGAACGTGCCTGTGTTCGGCCGGCTCGTCCGAGCCAGGGTGCTCAGCCTTCGCGAGGAGGAATACATCATGGCCGCCCGGGCGATCGGCATGAAAAATTCCCGCATTCTGTGGCAGCATATTCTTCCCAACTGCCTGGGCCCGATCATCGTGCAAGGCACGCTCGGCATCGCGACGGCGATCATCGAGGCGGCAGCGCTCGGATTTCTCGGCATGGGCGCGCAGCCCCCGGAGCCGGAATGGGGCAAGATGCTGTCCGATTCCCGGCAGTTCATCCAGAACGCGCCGTGGACGGTCATTTTCCCGGGCTTGTCGATCATGCTGACGGTGCTCGGCTTCAATCTGATCGGGGACGGCCTGCGCGATGTGCTGGATCCGAGGATGAAAAGCTGATTGAGGACAGACTGAAGCACCGGCCGGAGGCCGGTGCTTTTTTTTGCCGTTAAGCAGCTTATGGAGTTCGGTGTCCGTCTGAGCGTCAGAGCCCCTGCGAGCGCCGCTCGAAGCTGACCGCGTAGGCGTCCTTGCGGAAGCGCAAAATCGGATCCTCGCTGACTTCGATGCCTTCCCCGGTCACAGTCGGATCCATGAGCAGCCCTTCCGGTTCCTCGACGATGCGGGTCACGAGAAGCTGGCCGGCATCGATGGCTTCCCGGTCCCTCGGCCATTCCGTGGTCGGATCGTCGACGGGATCCCATTCCTCTCCCCGAACGATGCGCAGCGTGAAGCCGACAGGAGATGCCTCCAGCCGCCCGGCCAATTCCTTTTCCAGGTAATCATGCCCGGCAAAAGGCGCCTTCACAAGCGCGAGATGGTCTTCTCCCGCATCGGGAATCCATTCATATTTGACCGGGCGCCGCTTGCCCGCCTTATCGACGAAATAAAACGCATGAATGGAATAATACGGGCGGCTGGCGAAGCTGGCCGGCGGCTTCAGGGCGGAGATGGAGGCGAGGGCGCTCTTCGCATGGGGGAACCGGCCGATCAGATCGGTGAAAATCTCCTTGACGGAGATGCCGCCGCGCTTCGCCTCCTGGAAAGCCTGCATCATCTCCAGGAAGGATTCGGGCGTCCGGGCGAAGAAGACAGGAGTCGTAGCGGCGACGATGACCGGCCTCGCTCCGTCCGGCAGAAGGAACTGGACCGCAAGTCCCTTCGCGGGAGAGAGCAGGTCGCGGTTGTCGGGATCGGGATTCGTATTGGAGAAGCGCATGATGGCGCGCGTCTCCTCTTGCTGCAGATGGGGAGCCGTCGTCCATTCCGAGACGGCTCCGCTGGGACGGAATACGGCCTCGCAGCAGATGCCCTTGGCATGAGCGCGCCTGTAGCCGGGATGAGTGCCGGAGATTTGCTCGATGGCGTTGACGGCTTGCTCGGGAAGCCTGCTTCCCGGTTCTTTTTGAGTCGACATGAATTCATTCTCCTTCCACGAACCGGCGATAGCCTGTATGGATCGTACATGTATTTACCTCATCTTTGCCCGAATCCAATCTCGTTCATTCTCTAGCTAAGGAGGACATTCTTCATGACCATGAAATCAAATCTCCATCTTCTGCTCCAATCCCGGCTGTGGAAACGGCTGGATGAGCCATTTTTAGAGCACTGCCGCCTCTTCCGCGTCCAAGAAGGCCGCCTTCTGGCAGGAAGCATCGTCGGAAGGCTCGGCTCCGAGCCTGTCAGCTGCACCTACCTGATCAAGACCTGCCCGGATTGGCTTACGCGGGAAGTGTCGGTCGAATTGGCCTATGGCGGCGAGGAGGCCCGTCTTCATCTAGAGGCGGACGGGCGGGGAAACTGGACGATGGACGGCCGGGAGCTACCCGAGCTGCAAGGCTGTCTGGACGTCGATATCGAGCTGACTCCCGCGACGAACACGCTGCCGATCCGCAGGCTCGGACTGCGCAAGGGACAAGAGGCGGAGATGACTGCGGCATGGGTACGCTTTCCTTCGCTCGCGGTCGAACCGCTTAGGCAGTCCTACTCCTGCCTGGAGGAGGAGGGCAAATACCGCTACCGCAGCGCATCCTTCGAGGCCGAGCTGGATGTCGGCGGGGAAGGAATGATCCATCGGTATGGCGATCTATGGGTTTCGCTATAGGAAGAGGCGCTTGCAGCACGCTGGATGTGGACCGGATAGAGAAGAGCGAAGGAGGCTGCGGAAATGCCGGAACAGACGGCCGGATAAGGAAGCGGTTCGGAAAGCGGGCTGTACAGCGCGCCGATGACCGTGTCCCATGCCCGTGAAATCGCAAGGTGGAGCTACGCCCCTCCGTACGATTTTTACGATATGGGCGAAGACGACGAAACGGTCGAGGAGCTGATGCGCTATACGGCCGTTTTAAAAGGGGACGGGCTCTTCGGTTTTTATTGCCTCGGTTCATGGGCCCAGGTTCCCGCCGGGAGAGGGCTTGGCTATTACAGAGAAGGCAGCGGAGCGGTCGACATCGGTCTGGGCATGAACCCGGAGCATGCCGGAAGAGGCGAAGGAAAACGCTTCGTCTCGTATGTCGCTGCGGAAGCGGTTCGGATCGCCAGCCCTTCCCTGCTGAGGCTTACGGTGGCATCGTTCAATCTCCGAGCGAAAAAAGTATATGAACGTCTCGGTTTCCGTGTCGTCGGGAAATTCAGGTCGGGAACGGCCGAGTTCGAGGTGATGGAGCTGCTGGCGCGGGAGCATTTTCCCGCTCAGACCAGATGACCGCGAAGGGGACAGCCATGCGGTGCGGCTGTACTTCTATGGATGGCAGCCGCCTTTACCAACGGAAGAAGGAGAAATAGGTTGCCTAACCGCTGATTCTCTGGTAGGATCGAACCAACTTAGTAAACGTGTTTAAAAAGTTAGGAAAAGGAGGGACGATCGATGAGCGAGCCTCGGACGGATCCCAGTGAAATCCGCAGGACCATAACCGCAGCGATTCGATCCAGCCTGATCGCCAAGGGGCACGCGACCAAGGCCGAGCTGAGCCGCAGCCTGTCCCTCAGCTTTCCCACCATCAGCAAGTTCGTATCGCTCATGGAGAAGGAAGGAGAGCTGCGGTCCATAGGGCTGGACGATTCGAGCGGCGGCCGGCGGGCGGGCAGGTATGCGTACAATCCCGATTTCATGCTCGGCCTGGCGGTCTATCTCGAGAAGGAAGAGACCCGCTACTCCGTCTTCGACTGCATGGGAGAGGCCAGGGAGGAAGGAATCGCCCCGAGCGTGCTCACCGAGGGCATCGGAGCGCTGCAGCTGCAGGTGGAGGAGCTGATGGCGAAATATCCGAGAATGCGCTCGCTGGCCATCGGCGTTCCGGGATCGGTGAAGAATGGGAAGATCGGTTATATTCCGGGTTACGGCCGCTACGAGGGCTTGGAGCTGAAAGCCTACTTCGAGGAGAGGCTTCAGATTCCGGTCCGGGTCGAAAATGACATGAACGCCGCGGTGCTCGGTTTTGCCGCCAAGGCGGACGAAGCCGAATCGGCCTCGCTCGTGTATCTTTATTTCGGCAACAATGGACCGGGGGCGGGCATCATGGCGAACGGCACCATTCTGCGCGGGAACACCTCCTTCTCAGGCGAAATCTCCTTTGTCCCCATGGACGGACAGCGGAATTTCGGGCAGGCTTTGCAGGAGCGCGGATTTCTGGACGGGAGGACGCTGGATGAGGTCCATGTCGATGCGGTCGCCCGGCTGGTGGCTGCATTCACGGTCATCCTCAACCCGAAGCGGATCGTATTTTGCGACTCCGAGGCCGACGAGGCGCTGCTGGAGCGGATCGGCCAGAGGAGCCGCAGCTATGTTCCCCTGGAGCATCTGCCCGAGCTTGTCCACAGCCACTGGCCTTCCGACTATTTGGGCGGACTGAAGACCCTTTCCCTTGAAGCAATGATTTCTCAGGATCTATTTTCGTCAAGAACGGAAGGGTGAAACGATGGCAGCTTTCTTTTTGATCATCATCTACTTGGCCTTCATCAGTCTGGGCTTGCCCGATTCGATGCTCGGAGCGGCATGGCCGGCCCTGCACCGGGATATCGGAGCGCCGGTCTCCATGGCCGGGCTGATCTTCATGACGGTCACCGCCGGCACAATCGTATCCAGCCTGGCTACCGGAATCCTTCTTAAGCGCTTCGGCACCGGCAAGGTGACCTTGTTCAGCTGCCTCATCACGGCGGCAGCCTTGCTCGGCTTTTCCTATGCTCCGGCGACGGCCTGGCTGTTCGTTTTTGCCGTTCCGCTCGGGCTTGGAGCCGGCTGCGTCGATGCCGGGCTGAACAGCTATGTCGCGGAGCATTACAAAGCCCGGCATATGAGCTGGCTGCACTGCTTCTGGGGCGTCGGAGCTACGCTTGGGCCAGTCATCATGGCCCATTCCATCCTGGAGCGGTCGTGGAGGAACGGCTATCTCAACGTCTCGCTGATCCAGTTCGGACTCGTTCTCATCCTGCTGCTGACGCTGCCGCTGTGGGCCAAAGTCGCGCGATTGAGCCGGACGGACCAAGCGGGCGGTTCCGAGGCAACGGAGGAAAATGACCGGGCAGGAGGCGCCATTCCCTTCAAAATCAAAGGCGTCAAGCTGGCCTTGCTCTCGTTCCTGTTTTATTCCGGCGTTGAAGCCACGCTCGGCCTTTGGGGCAGCACCTATTTGTCGGAATCCAAAGGCGTGTCCGCGACGGATGCCGCCAAATGGATCTCCTTCTACTACGGGGGCATTACCGCAGGCAGGTTCCTGGCCGGCTTCGTCACCTTCAAGCTGAGCAACCGCGCGATGATCCGCGGCGGGCAGCTGCTGGCCGTGACGGGAATCGTCCTCATGCTCCTGCCTTTGCCGACCGTATTCTCGCTGATCGGGTTCGTCGTCGTGGGACTCGGGCTCGCGCCTATATTCCCCTGCATGCTGCATGAGACGCCGGTGCGCTTCGGCAAAGGTCCGTCCCAATCGATCATGGGCTTCCAGATGGCCGCCGCTTATACGGGAAGCACGCTGCTGCCGCCGCTGTTCGGCTTCATCGCCTCCCGGTCGGGCAGCGGCATCCTGCCGCTGTACCTTCTGGTCCTGGCGGCCGGACTGCTGCTGTTCTCCGAGCGGATCAACGCCTTCATGAAAAGAAGGCGAGGAGCCTCTGCAGCCGTCGCGAAGTGAGCGGATATCTCCTTGAATAGAGGAGGACGCTTGGAGGCCGGGCGGCTCGCAAGAACGTTCGATAGCGGATTGTTGGACTGTCGATATGGGGCCCATGAACGGTATTCTCTCTATCGAGGAGAACGGGAATGAGCCCGCGGCTGCCGATCGACTAAAGGCAGCCGAAAAAGCAGGAAAGGCACCCGGACCGGGTGCCTTTTGTCGGTTCATGCTCCTGTCCGAGGACGCTGCTGCTCCGACAGGCCCGCCGCCTTTACTCGTACGGATCGATCGTCTCGATCGTGCCGTCTTCCTTGTACTTGAGCTCGGCGAACTTCACGCAGCGCTTGTTGTCGGCGCCGCCGGACAGGGAGCTGTCGTGATAGAACAGATACCATTTGCCCTGGAATTCCACGATAGAGTGGTGGGTCGTCCAGCCGATAACCGGGTTAAGGATCGTGCCCTGGAACGTGAACGGTCCGCAAGGATTGTCGCCTACGGCATAGACGAGCTTGTGCGTCGTGCCGGTCGAATAGGAGAGGTAATACTTTCCGTTGTATTTGTGCATCCATGGACCTTCAAAATACCGCCGGTCCTCGTCGCCCGCGAGGATCGGCCGGCCGTCGATGTCGACGATGGAAACCTCGCTCGGCGGCTCCTGGAACGACAGCATGTCGTCGCTGAGCCGGGCCACGCGCGGTCCTAGCGCCGGGGCGTCCGGCGCCGGACCTTCGGCATCGGCGAGGAATTCCCCGGTCTGCCATTTCTCGAGCTGGCCGCCCCACAAGCCCCCGAAGTACATGTAGGCTTCGTCGCCATCGACGAACACGGCCGGGTCGATGCTGAAGCTGCCGGGAATATAGCTCGGCTGCGGCTCGAACGGGCCGGCCGGCGAGGCGCCGGTCGCGACGCCGATGCGGAAGACATGATCATGATCCCGGGCCGGGAAGAACAGGTAGTAGCGGCCGTTCCTGCAGGCCGCGTCCGGAGCCCACAGCTGCTGCTTGGCCCAGGGAATGTCCCGCAGATGAAGAACCTCGCCGTGGTCGATGCAGGGAGAGCTCTCATCCTCCATCGACAGGACGTGGTAGTCCTCCATGTCGTATTGGTCGCCGTTGTCGTTCGACACCTGCTCATGGTCCAGATCATGAGACGGATAGATGTACAGCTTGCCCTCGAATACATGCGCCGACGGGTCGGCGGTGAAGATGTGGGTTACGATAGGTTCCTTGTAGTTAACCGTTTTCATTTTCAGTCATCCCCGATGGTTGGAATCAAGTTCTCCCCTAATTTTAGCAGAACCTTCCCCGTCTCCGGCAGTCTCCGATGCTTGTGAAAAATACCGTTAAAATTGGTTTTCGGGGGAGCAACACCCATTTGACACGATTATCCGAATCCATTACGTTGATGCTAGCATTCTAGCATGACGGAAGCGAGGACTGTTGCCAGTGAGAGGGTGGGGCAATCGGCTGCTGGGCCACCTGCGGGAGACCAACACGCTACGAAATCAGATCTTCATCAGCTTTACGCTGACGATGATTCTCGTGCTGACCTTTGCAGGAGCGTTTATTTACGGAGAGGTGTCCGTGCTTCTCAAGCAAAGCGCGGAAAAGCATATCCAGCAGACCGCCATTCAGGCCAACGGGCGGCTGGATGCGCTGCTGAAGGGGATCGACTCGCTCACGACCCAGGTCGCTGCGGATTCCTATGTGCAGAAGCTGCTCTCCCGGGAGGTGCAGGGGATCCGCTCCAATTTCAACGAGCGCCAGTCGCTGCTGCAGATCGCGAACAATTACATGGCCTATTCCTCCGGCATCAGCTCGCTGGAGCTCTACACCATCGGCAACAAGCGGCTGTTCCCGCTCGACGATACGAGCCTGAACCGCATTTCCGGAGATGCGCTAGCGGCAGCGGACGAAAAGAAGGGCCGCCTCGCCTGGATCGGAATCGATCCGCGATCGCCGGACACGGTGCTCGCCGTCCGCCGCATCAACCTGCTCGATCATGCCTATTCGCCCGGCGGCTACGTGGTCGTTCATGTCAACCGGGATTACTTCAAGATGGATCAATCGGAGAGCCGAGGAGATCCGTCCAAAGGAAGGGAGTCCATGCTGCTGAGCGACGCCGAGGGCAATCCGATCCTGTCGGATATGGATGACGAGACGGCGTCTGCGGTCATCGCCCAGAGCGGCAGCACCGTGACGGTCGGCCAGGAGCGGATGCTGGCCGTCCGCCAGCATTCCGGCGTCACGGGCTGGAAGCTCGTGCTGCTCCTGCCGGTCGAGGCGGCGACGGAGGGCATCTCGGTGCTGCGAATGGCCATCTATGTGTCGATCGGAATCGCCGCTTTCGCCTTCCTGCTGCTGACGCTGCTGCTGTCGACGATGATCACGCGGCCTATCCAGCAGCTCATGAGAACGATGCGCAGCGCCCGATTCGGGGGGCTCAAGCCGATTCCGGCCGGCGACAACCGCCTGCGGACGATGGAGATCAACGAGCTGAACCACACGTACAACCGGATGGTCGACCATATGAACGAGCTGATCCAGGTCGTTTATGAGAAGGAGCTCACCCAGAGCCGCACCGAGCTCAAGGCGCTGCAGGCGCAGATCAATCCGCATTTCCTGTTCAACACGCTGGAAGCGTTTTATTGGTCGCTGGAGGAAAAAGAGGAGAGCGAGCTGGCGCGGACAATTCTCGCCATGTCGGGATTGTTCCGCTATGTCATCGGCAGCGCGGCGGCCGACGATGAGTGGGTGACCGTCCGCGACGAGGTGGAGCACACGCAGCGCTATTTGCAGATCATGAAAATGCGCCTCATCGACCGGCTGAGCTGGGACATCGACGTCGAGGAGGAGCTGCTTCAGGTGCCGATTCCAAAGCTCATCCTGCAGCCGCTCGTGGAAAATGCGATTTTGCACGGCGTGGAGAGCCGCATCGTGCCAGGATCCGTCAAAGTCCGAATTCATTCCGCCGAGCCCGGCTTCGCGACCGTGGCCGTCATCGACGACGGAATCGGGATGGACGGCGAGACGGTGATCCGGCTCATGCAGAGCCTCGATACCGTCGCTCCCCAGGATTCCAAGAAAGGGGCTGGAGTAGCCATGTCCAACGTCCAAAGGCGACTCAAGCTCCATTATCCCGGCTCCACGGATCGCGGAGGCGGGCTGCATATCGAGAGCAAGGCCGGCTCAGGCACGACAGTAAGCTTTGAGATCACGATTCCTTCGGGAGGAGACGAACGCGGATGAAAACGTTGTTGATTGTGGACGATGAGCCTCGCACGCGGCTGGGCATCCAGAAGACGCTCACCGCCTGGTCGGCGGGCCGGCACCGGATCGAGACGGCGGCGAGCGGAGTCGAGGCGCTGGAATGGCTGAAACTCAATACAGCCCATATCATCATCACGGATGTGCGGATGCCGGAGGTGGACGGGCTGCAGATGCTGGAGACGCTGGCGGGGCGCGGGCCTCTGCCCGTCATCATCGTCATTTCCGGTTATGCCGAATTCGACTATGCGCGGAAGGCGCTGCAGCTCGGGGCCTTCGACTACATTCTCAAGCCGCTGGACAAGGATATCCTGGCGGAAACCGTGCAGAGAGCGTTCGAGCTCGACGACGGCCGGGACCGCATCGATGCGATGGAGAAGCTCGTCGACGCCAAGCTGCTGGAGGTCGGCCGCGGCGAAGCGCGCTACGGCACGCCGATCAAGGACGCCATCAGCTATATCGACGCCCATCTGGAGGAGCCGATCAGCATGAAGCAGGTCGCGGAGCTGACGCATCTCAATGCGAGTTATTTCAGCGTGCTGTTCAAGGAGCAGACCGGCGTCACCTTCAGCGACTATCTCACGCGCCTAAGGCTGCAGCGGGCCAAGGAGCTGCTGGTCTCGACCCGGATGCCGATCTCCGAGATCGCCGAGAAGGTCGGCTACGGCACGGCCAAATATTTCATCAAGGTGTTCAAGGACAACGAGGGGACAAGCCCGAGGCAGTACCGGAGCCAGGTACTGGACGCCGATTCATCGATCCGATAAAAGTGGAATTTCTCCCAATCGCTGTTACTGTTGCGCTTACATGGCAAATTTTATAATTATGTATGCGGTTACAAGAACAGTGCGTCACAAAAAGGGGAGGAAACACACATGAAGCGCGTTTTATCGGCCACGACGGCTATCGTTCTGTTGTCATCTGTTCTCGCAGCATGCGGCGGCAACTCGAATTCGCCCGCCGACAATGCAGGGGCGAGCAACTCGGGTACCAGCTCCAATACGGGCTCCGCGACGGGCAAGCCTGCGGAGAAGGTCACAATCAATCTGTGGAGCTTCACGGATGAAATTCCGAACATGACGAAAAAATACCTCGAAACCCATCCCGATGCGAACGTCGACTTCAAAACGACGGTCATCGCGACGACGGACGGAGCTTACCAGCCGGCCCTCGACCAGGCGCTCGCCGGCGGCGGCAAGGACGCTCCGGACATCTATGCGGCCGAGTCCGCCTTCGTCCTCAAGTATACGCAGGGCGACGCTTCCGACTACGCGGCCAACTATGCCGATCTGGGCCTGGAGGACCAGCTGGTGAAGGATGCCGGCATCGCCCAATATTCCGTGGACATCGGCAGCAAGGACGGCCAGCTCAAGGCGCTCGCTTATCAAGCGACCGGCGGGGCGTTCATCTATCGCCGCTCGCTCGCCAAGGACGTATTCGGCACCGACGATCCCGCTGCGATCAAGACCGAGATCGGTCCCGGCTGGGACAAGTTCTTCGATGCGGCCGCGAAGCTGAAGGCCAAAGGCTACGGCATCGTCTCCGGCGACGGCGACATCTGGCATCCGATTGAAAACAGCTCCGACAAAGGCTGGCTCGTAGACGGCAAGCTGCATATCGATCCGAAGCGGGAGCAGTTCCTCGACTTCTCCAAGAAGCTGAAGGACAACGGCTATTCCAACGACACGAAGGACTGGACCGAGGGCTGGTATGCGGATATGTCCGGCACCGGCAAGCAGCCGATCTTCGGCTTCTTCGGCCCCGCCTGGCTCATCAACTACGTCATGAACGGCCAAGTGAAGGACACCAGCGGCGACTGGGCCGTAACGGAGCCGACGACAGGCTTCTTCTGGGGCGGCACCTGGCTGCTCGCGAACAAGGAAGCGGCCAAGGACGACGCCAAAAAAGCGGCCGTGGCGGATTTCGTCAAGTGGGTCACGCTTGATTCCTCCGAGACGGGCCTCCAGTACTACTGGGCGAACGGCACGATGAAGGAAGGCGAGCAGGGCACGAAGGACAGCGTAGCCTCCTCCGTCGTCATGTCCAAATCGGACGGCAAGGTCGACCTGCTGGGCGGACAGAACATGTTCGACGTCTTCGTTCCGGCCAACGCCAACGCGACAGGCAAAAACCTCACCCAATACGACGAATCGATCAACCTCATCTGGCGCGATCAGGTGCGCGAATATTCCGAAGGCAAGAAGAGCCGGGAGCAGACGATCAAGGACTTCAAGCAGAAGGTCCAGGATCAGCTCGGAATCGAAAGCGAGTAACAGCGCCAAAGGGGCGGGTCATCCCGCCCCTTATCTGAATTTGATCGATATGGGGTGAGAGCCATGCGCCGCAAGGGCGTCAGCTATTCAAAATTCGGCTATCTGTTCAGCCTGCCATTCCTGCTTGCGTTCCTGGTATTCTCGTTCTATCCCGTTCTGTATACCGCGGTCATCGGGTTTACGGATATGAAGGGAGTCATCCCGAAGCCGGTCCATTTCCTGGACCAGCCGTTCGAGAACTTCAGGTATCTTCTCTTCGACAACGTCTCCTTCCGCAAGTCGCTTTCCAACACAGCCCTCATCTGGATTCTCAACTTCATTCCCCAGATGCTGCTGGCGCTGCTGCTCACCGCCTGGTTCACGAGCCAGCGCACGAAGGTGCGGGGGCAGGGCATATTCAAAGTGCTGCTCTACATGCCGAACATCATTACGGCGAGCACGATCGCCGTCCTGTTCAACTCGCTGTTCTCGTATCCGATGGGACCGATCAACAGCCTGCTGGAGTCGCTCGGCTGGATCGACGCTCCCGTCAATTACCTGCAGGACAAGACGACGGCGCAGGGAATCGTCGCGTTCATCCAGTTCTGGATGTGGTACGGCAACACGATGATCATCCTCATCGCAGGCGTCATGGGCATCAACCCCGCGCTGTTCGAGGCCGCCTCCATCGACGGGGCGAACGGATGGCAGATCTTTTTCCGCGTGACGCTGCCGAGCCTGCGGACGATCATGCTCTATACGCTGATCACATCGATGATCGGCGGCCTGCAGCTGTTCGACATTCCGCAGCTGTTCCTGTACGGCGGGCCGGACGACGCGACGCTGACGACCTCCGTGTTCATCTACGGTCAGGCGTTCAAGGGCAGCTACATGTACAACCGCGCCGCTGCCGCCAGCATGATCATGTTCATCATTGCGGCCGTGCTGTCGGCCCTGCTGTTCTACCTCATGCGCGACCGCGATGCGGCTAAAGCCAAAAAAGCGGCTAAAAATCGGAATAAAGCTGCTGAAGCGGCGGCAAGGGGGATGTAAGGCGTGGCCAACCTTCAAAAAAGCGCGGGAGTCTCCCTTCGCATCAACAAAACAATCGTTTATGTCGTCTGCATCATCCTGTCGCTGCTGAGCATCCTGCCCTTCTGGATCATGTTCGTCAACGCCACCCGCTCCACGGCGGAAATCCAAAGCGGCCTTTCCCTGCTGCCTTCGGTCCACATGAAGACCAATCTGGACGTGCTGCTCAGCAAGAGCTTCGATCCGCTCAAGGGCTTTTTCAACTCGCTGATCATCTCGGGCTTCTCGACGATCTGCGCGGTCTACTTCTCGTCGCTGACCGCTTATGCCCTGGTCGCCTACAACTGGAGGATGCGCCAGGCGTTCTTCACCTTCATCATGCTCGTCATGATGATTCCGGCCCAGGCGAGCGCGATCGGCTTCTACAAGATGATGTACCAGCTGCACTGGACCAACAGCTTCCTGCCGCTCATCCTGCCGTCCATCGCAGCGCCGGCGATCGTGTTCTTCATGCGGCAGTATCTGCTCGCGACGCTGTCCATCGAGATGGTGGAGGCATCGCGGATCGACGGCGCGGGCGAGTTCTACACCTTCAACCGCATCGTCCTGCCGATCATGGTTCCGGCGATCGCCACTCAGGCGATCTTCGCCTTCGTGGCGAGCTGGAACAACCTGTTCATGCCGCTCATCCTCCTCACGGACAAGAGCAAGTACACCTTGCCGATCATGGTCAGCCTGCTCAAGGGGGATATCTACAAGACGGAATTCGGCTCGATCTACATGGGGCTGTCTCTGACCGTGCTGCCGCTGTTTGTGATATACTTCCTGCTGTCGAGATATATTATCGCGGGCGTAGCGCTTGGCGGAGTGAAGGAGTAAGGCGCTCATTCCGTCCGGAGCTCATCCTGCGAGCGGGTTGGTGGAGGCTATGAACGTGGGCAAAAAAATCCGAGCGGTCGCGGCTCTTGCAGCCGCCCTGGCTCTCATGATGTCCGGATGCGTAAAAGGCTCGGGCGGCGATTCCGAAGGGACTGGCGGGGAAGCCGGCCAGACGGTGACGATCAATATGATGCATCTGTGGCCGGAGGGCGGCGCATCGGGCCAGCACCAGATCGTGAACAAGATCGTCGCCGAGTATGAGGCGGAGAATCCCGGCGTCACGATCAAGCAGGAAGTGCTGGACAATGAGCGGTACAAGGCCAAGATCAGGGTGCTCTCCGCCGTCAACGAGCTGCCGGATGTCGGCCTCACCTGGGCGGCCGGTTATTTGCAGGATTTCGTCCAAGGCGGGCTGTTCACGCCTCTTGACGATCTGCTGCACGGCGAGCTGCAGGACTCGTTCATTCCGGGCACGACGGAAGCCTATATGGCAGGCGGCAAAACGTACGCGCTGCCGCTGGAATTCAATATCGCTCCCGTCTATTACAACAAGCGCATCTTCGAGAAATACGGCCTGCAGCCTCCCGCCACCTACGACGAGTTTCTGAAGATCGTGAAGACGCTCGCGGACCATGGCGTCGTGCCGATCGCGCTGGGCAACAAGGACCGCTGGACGGGCTCTCTCTGGTACATGTACCTGGCGGACCGCATCGCCGGAACGGAGAAGCTGGCGAGCGCCATCAAGGGCGCCTCCTCCTTCACCGAGCCCGGCCTGGTCGAGGCGGCCAGGCGCGTGCAGGATCTGGTCGCCATGAATGCCTTCAACAAAGGCTTCAACGGCCTGTCGAACGACGAAGTGAAAGCGGAATATATGAACAGCGAGGCGGCCATGTATCTGATGGGCACCTGGGAGCTCCCGAACTACACGACGAGCGCCAACATCCCGCAGGACTTCCGCGACAGCATGGGCTTTTTCAAATTTCCGACGATAGCCGGCGGCAAGGGCAATATCGACGGCTGGGTAGGCGGTCCGGGCGTCGGCCTGTTCGTCGCCGAGAACTCCCCGGTCCGGGAAGAAGCGAAGAAGTTCGTAAAGTACTTCGTGAAGCGATGGGGCGAGGAGTCGGTCAACGGCGCCGGCGTCATCCCGGCCACCAAGGTGGACACGTCCAAGATCGAGCTGCCGCAGCTGTACGTCGACCTGCTCAAGGAAGTGAACAAGGCGACGAGCATTACGCTGTTCGCCGACGTGCAGATGGCGGGCGCCGCCGCCGAGGTCCACCTGAACCAGATCCAGGCGCTGTTCGGGGGCGAGATCACTCCGGCCGACTTCGCCAAGGCTCATGATGCGGCCTTCAAAACGGGGAAATAAGAGGCTGCCCGAAGGGAAGGCCGCTGAAAAAGGTGTCGCTGCGCATGCGGATCATTTTTCCGATCGCTGTTGTTCCCCAAATTCTCTGATTTACCGCCACTAGCGGTTGAATTTCGGGGACAAAGGCGAGCACGTTCGTTTCTCCAGAATGATTCCGCATCCTTTGCTTCTTTTTCAGAGGCCTCCACGAAGGGAGGCCTCTTTGCTTTTCATAGAGGGAAAAGGGCTTGGAATGATGTTGGCTGATGCCGGATGGCTCCGCACTGCCCATAATCTGCCTAGAAAAGCGGCCATAAAAAGGGACGAAACCGATAAAGCTCCAGTTTCGTCCCTTTTTGCTGTGTTGGCATGAATGCCAGCAGTTTTTCTTAATCCAACCCAAATGATGAAAGTTTTCATTTTCGGCTAATCAGTAATGTGATTACAAACGAAATTTGAATGGAGATAGTAACCAGTAGAGAAAAAATTATGATATGGTCACCTTCAGCATTGCTATAACGAAATATAAGGGTAAAGATCAATGTCAATATGAAAGTGCATATTAAGGATAGGACAAAGCAGGATAGTTTCTTCATCTTGTTAATATTAACTCCTTTTAAAAAATAAATGACTCACCAGCCCGCTGGAGTGGATTTGAAGAGATTGCTGAGACTAGTTGTTCGGTAGCTATGTCTCTTGCCTCGCCGGTATCATTTGTTGATTCTTTTGCAAGATTAATCTGTTTAAAAAAATGTATATTTTTAGCCAATAAAAAGGAATAGTACTTCAGCACTACATTTACACTATTTTACAGATATTGAAGAAACGACGACCGAACCTAAATGAGTGATTGACAAAATAACTCAAGGAAAAGCAGTTCATTATCTGCCTATTCCTTTGTTGTAATTCTTTTTTAAACCAACGGTCATTTCCACTGTTCCTGCTTCTAGGCTTGAACATGTAAGCCTGGTGGTCGGGCAGTTTGTTTTGTCTGCAATTTGCTTGAGAAGGCTGTATGGGCAGGTAAAAAAAACAGGAGAAAACCGAGCAGGGCTCGGTTTCTCCTGTTTTGTTGCTTCAATCTTATTTAGTCATTCGAAAGCTTACTTCTGCTCGCTCAGCATCTGGCGCAGAACGGTCTGCAGAATGCCGCCGTTGCGGTAGTAGTCGACCTCGACCAGGGAGTCCAGACGGACGGTAACCTGGAATTGGAAGGTGCTGCCGTCTTCCCGCGTAGCGACGACGGTCACTTTGTCGCCAGGCTTCACGTCGTTGCTCAGGCCTTCAATGTCGAAGGTCTCGCGTCCCGTGATGCCGAGCGTTTTCCAGCCTTGGCCTTCCTGGAAGCAGAGCGGCAGAACGCCCATGCCGACCAGGTTCGCGCGGTGGATCCGCTCGAAGCTCTCGGTGATGACGGCTTTGACGCCGAGCAGGAACGTGCCTTTGGCTGCCCAGTCGCGGGAGCTGCCGGTGCCGTACTCTTTGCCGCCGATGACGATGAGGTTCGTCTTGTCGGCTTGATATTTCATCGAACCTTCGTAGACGGACGTCACTTCATCCGTCGGCAGGTAAGTCGTGTAGCTGCCCTCGGTGCCCGGAGCGACCTGGTTGCGGATGCGGATGTTGGCGAACGTTCCGCGAACCATGACCTCGTGATGGCCGCGGCGGGATCCGTAGGAGTTGAAGTCCTTCTTCTCGACGCCGTGCTCGATGAGGTACTTGCCGCCCGGATAGTCGGCGCGGATGCTGCCTGCAGGGGAGATATGGTCCGTCGTGACGGAATCGCCCAGCAGCAGGAGCGTCTTGGCATGCTTGATGTCCTCGACATCGCGGATGCCGTCCGCCAGGCTGTCGAAGAACGGCGGGTTGGCGATGTACGTGGAGTTCTCATCCCACTCGTACAGCTCGCCCTGCGGAACCGGAATCTGGTTCCAGCGCTCGTTGTGCGTGTAGACATTGTCGTACTTGTCGCGGAACATCTGAGGCGTAATCGCGGAGCTTGCCGCGTTCGCGATCTCCTCGGAGGAAGGCCAGATGTCGCGCAGGTATACAGGCTCGCCCTGCTGGTCGTGGCCGATCGGATCGTTCGCGAAGTCGATGTCGACCGTGCCGGCCAGTGCGTAAGCGACTACGAGCGGCGGAGACGCCAGGTAGTTGGCTTTGATCTGGGCATGGATGCGGCCCTCGAAGTTCCGGTTGCCGGACAGGACGGCAGCGACCGTCATGTCGTTGTCGGCGATCGCTTGGCTGATCTCGTCCGGCAGCGGGCCGGAGTTGCCGATGCAGGTCGCGCAGCCGTAGCCCGCCACGTAGAAGCCGAGCTTCTCGAGGTAAGGCAGCAGGCCGGACTTCGTGAGGTAGTCGGTTACGACAAGGGATCCCGGAGTCAGGGAGCTCTTCACGTATTCCGGCTTCACGAGGCCTTTTTCAACGGCTTTCTTGGCCACGAGGCCGGCGCCCAGCATAACGCTAGGGTTGGACGTGTTCGTGCAGCTCGTGATGGCTGCCAGCACGACGGCGCCGGTGCCCATTTGGCTCACTTTTCCGTTTTTGTGCTTCACTTCGACGACTTCTTCGATCTTGGCGTCGGACAGGCCGTAGCCGCCTTTGTCGACCGGCGTGCGGACCGTGTTGCTCCAAGCTTCCTTCATGGCGGTCAGCTCGATGCGGTCCTGAGGACGCTTCGGACCGGCCAGGGAAGGAACGATCGTGGACAGGTCGAGCTCGATGACGTCGGTGAACGTCGGATCCGGCGTGTCGTCCGTGCGGAACATGCCTTGAGCCTTGTAGTAAGCCTCGACCAGCTCGATCTGCTCTTCCGTGCGGCCCGTCTGGCGCAGGAAATTCAGCGTGATGGCGTCGACCGGGAAGAAGCCGACCGTGGCGCCGTATTCCGGAGCCATGTTGGCGACCGTCGCGCGGTCAGGCAGGCTGATGTTGGAGAGGCCGTCGCCGAAGAATTCCACGAACTTGCCGACAACGCCGCGCTTGCGGAGAATCTCGGTAACCGTCAGGGCAAGGTCGGTCGCCGTAGCGCCTTCCGCCAGCATGCCGGTCAGCTTGAAGCCGATGACCTCGGGAGCGACGAAGTAGAGCGGCTGGCCGAGCATGCCGGCTTCGGCCTCGATGCCGCCGACGCCCCAGCCTACGATGCCGAGGCCGTTGATCATCGTCGTGTGGGAGTCCGTGCCGACGAGGGAGTCCGGGAAGACGACCGTTTCGCCGTCAATCACCTTCGTCGTGGCTACGGAAGCGAGATATTCCAGGTTGACCTGGTGGACGATGCCCGTATCCGGCGGTACCGCGCGGAAGTTGTCGAACGCGGTTTGCGCCCAGCGGAAGAACTTGTAGCGCTCGGCGTTGCGCTCGAATTCGATTTTCTGGTTGATTTCCAGAGCGTCAGGCGAGCCGAAGGCGTCAACCATGACGGAGTGGTCGATGACGAGGTCGACCGGCACGAGCGGGTTGATCTTCTTCGGATCTCCGCCGGCTTTCTTGACCGTCTCGCGCATGGCCGCAAGATCGACGACAACCGGCACGCCGGTGAGATCCTGCAGGACGATACGGGACGGAATGAACGGGATTTCCTTGTCTTCGCGCTTCTCGGCCCAGCTCATGAGCTGTTTCACGTGATCGGCAGTGATGCCGCGTCCGTCGAACTGGCGCACGGCGCCTTCGAGCAGGACCTTGATGGAGACCGGAAGCTTGGAGATGGCTCCGTGTCCCTTCTCTTCCAGACCTTGAAGGCTGTAGTAAGTGTAGGACTTACCGCCGACTTCAAGCGTAGAACGGACCGAGTACTGATTTTGCAATGGCATCTAGCTTTGCTCCCCTCAGGCAATTTGCAATTAGGAAACGAAAAGGACGGCTGCGGGAAAGGTGTTGCCACAGCTGGGTTTCCGGAATGAAACGCGTCAAAAAAACGGCGCTTGGCAGCAACCGAGTCGAGGTTTCATTCCGTGAAACTTCATTTCAAAACCGCTATATTCCCATTATAGACGGAAAAGAAAAGAACGTAAAGGGAAGAAAGCGGAATCCAAAAGGCTTTTGCTGCGTATGAACCTTGGTGGGGCCGCCTTAGTATTTGCAGTCGGCGGCGGGGAAGATTATCATTTGGAGGAAGGCAATAATTGGCTGACTCTCGGGAGGGACTTTAAGTGGACCTGACGCAGGAAGACCGCCAGTCGGAAGCCAGACTGGACCGGTTCAAGAAGTTCTTCATCAACAACAAATTCGTGCTGTTCCTGCTGGTTCTGCTGCTTGTCGGGATCAACATCCTTGTATTCGCGCATATTACGTTCATCTTTGTTCCGCTGCTCGTGCTGGCGAAGACGGTGCTGCTGCCGATGCTTCTCGCTGGAGTCGCTTATTACCTCCTCAATCCGCTCGTCGATTGGATGGAGAAGCAGGGCATGAAGCGCGGATGGGTCATCGCGGCGCTGTACGTCATCATCATCGGCCTGCTGACGCTGCTCATTACGATCGTCGTTCCGATCATCCGGGAGCAATTGACGAGTCTCGTGGACAATATTCCCGTCTATACGAAGTATGTCCAAGACAAGACGACTTATTATCTCGGAAGCGATCTCGTGACCCAGCTTCAGACGAACCTCAATTACGATCCGCAAAAGATCGCGCAGGAGCTGTCGAGCAGAGCCGGCAAAATCCTCCAGAGCACGCTGGCCAACATCGGCGGCTTTCTCGGCACGGTGACGGAATTCGTCCTGGCGATCGTCACGCTGCCGTTCATCCTGTTCTACATGCTCAAGGACGGCAAGAAGCTGCCGATCTTCTTCACGGCCATGCTGCCTACGACGATGCGGGGAGAGACACGCCGCGTACTGACGGAGTCCAATCATCAGATCAGCTCCTATATCCGCGGCCAGATCATCGTGAGCCTATGCATCGGAGCGCTGCTGTTCATCGGATATTTGATCATCGGACTGGACTACGCGCTTGTGCTCGCCATCGTAGCTGCTTGCACGGCCGTCGTTCCCTATATCGGGCCTGCCATCGCCATCACGCCGGCGCTCGTCGTAGCCGCCTTCACCTCTCCGATCATGCTGCTGAAGATGGTCGTCGTATGGACTTGCGTGCAGCTGATCGAAGGCAAGTTCATCTCGCCGCAGGTCATGGGCAAGACGCTGAGCATCCACCCGATTACAATCATCTTCGTCATCCTTACCTCGGGCAAGCTGTTCGGTTTCCTCGGGATCATTCTCGCCGTGCCCGGCTATGCGGTGCTCAAGGTATTCGTCACTCATCTGTTCCAGTGGTTCATGGTCCGTTCCAAGCTGTACGGCCCCGAGCCGGAATACAAGATTCTCGGCGTAAAGCGCGACGAGGACTAGCTGGCGGTTCCATGAAAAAAAAGCCTCTGCGCAAGCAGAGGCTTTTTCATTGGCCTGCCATGGAATCGGCTGATTACTGGGCAGGGTTGCTGCGCACCTGCGACAGATGGCTGCGCAGCTGATAGGCCTTCCAGCGGGAGAGGGACACGCGCTTCGCTTCGGGGCCGGTGCTGCCGAAGTAGACGGCTCCCTCTTCGATTCCGCTGATCTTGGCTGTATTCACGTAACATCCCGAAGCGACCGGATAGAACAGTCCGTTCCGGCACAACCGGTTGATCTGGTCGGCAGACATTTTCTTTTTAATATTGTAGTTGCTGCCGTGGAAGCTTACAAGTCCGAAGGAGCCGAGCCTGTAATACAGAATGTCCGTCTCTACATCAAAGTCCTCGTACACATTGCGGTCGTTTGATGGCACGTTAATCATTCCGTTATCCCCCTTGCTTGGTAAGAAAGTGGCGTTTGATAACGCTTTCATATCATAGCATAGGCCGAAGGTTTTGGGAAGGATAGGATTCGAAACGCAGTCGGGCAAGAAACGAGAAGCCCTGTACCGGCTTCATTTAAAGGCGAACGCCTGTTCAGCGCATGAACCTTCCTGTAGAATAGAGAGGCAAGCTAAAAGAAATCGGGTGAACCATGACTATCCCCCAGAAATTCTTTGCCAATATAGAAGAAGCTTCGACTTATATCATTGATGTGCTCAGCAGGCTTCTCATGCTGGATTCCATTTTCATCGCCACCAACGACGGCAAGGTCAACGAGATCATCAAGGCGTTCAACCGCAGCGAAATCCTCGTCGGCGAAGGAACGAGGCTCCCGTTCGAGGAGAGCTACTGCAGCCTTGTCGTGAAGAACAGCACAGGACTTCTTTATATCCCTCATACGACGAACGATGGCCTCGCCAGACATATGGAGGTTACGGCCGTTATGGGCAACCGATCCTTCATCGGCGTCCCGATCGTGCTGGCGAGCGGCCGCTCCTACGGAACCGTCTGCGGCCTGCACAAGCCGGGGCATGTATTCAGCGAGGCGGATATCAAGGCGATCAGCGCCATGGCTGTATTTTTGTCCTACATCGTGGAAATGGAGAACAAAGTCCGGGATCAGAGCAAGCTCCAGAAGTCGCTGCTGCGCGAGAAGCAATACGCCGAATCGTTGTCCAGATGGCTGAAGCAGGAGAACGATCTTACGCGAGGCAAGCTGAACTGGAGCTCGGACCTGCTGGCCATGCTGAGCCATGAAATCCGCAACTCCGTGAGCGGGATCGCCGGCATGACGGAGCTGATTCAGAACACGGCCTTGTCGGAGGAGCAGGTCGGCTATCTCAAGCTGATCGAAGCCGGCAACCGCACGCTGACGACGCTGCTGGACAACATTCTGGATTACAGCAAGCTGGAGGCCGGCAAGATGAGCCTGGAGGAGCAGCCGTTCGATCTGGTCTCGCTCATCGAGGAAACCGTGTATTTGTACGCATCCAAAGCCTCCTCCAGAGGGCTTGAGCTGATCATCGACCTGCCTCCGGATTTGCCTGTATTTTACGGCGATTCAGGCAAGATCAAGCAGATGCTGGCCAATCTGCTCAGCAACGCGATCAAGTTCACGGACAGGGGCGAGATTGCCGTGTCGGTGCAGACGGCTCCGGGAACAACCGGGGACAGCCTGTTCGTGGCCATCTCCGTCAAGGACAGCGGCATCGGCATCGAAGAGTCCAGAATCAAGGAGATGTTCGGCAAATATGCCCAGGTCCATGAATCCCGCCCGGATCGGGATTACAAGGGCACGGGGCTCGGGCTGGCCATCAGCAAGAATCTGGCCGAGCTGCTCGGAGGCAGCATTGAGGCGCGCAGCGTGCTGGGGCAAGGCACCGAGGTCGGATTCACGCTTGACCTGACCAAGCAGTCCATGCCTTCGAGCTCTTACGGCAGCGCCATGCTGCGGGGCAAGTCCTTGCTCATAGTCGACGATCATGCAGGAACGCTGGAGTCGCTGTCGAGATTGGCCGAGCGCTGGGACATGTCGGTCAAGGCCGTCCGGACGGCCGAAGAAGCGCTGGCCTGTTTTGAAATTGGGCAGAAGTTCGATCTGGCTCTGATCGACGACATGCCGGGATCGATGGCGGCAGCGGAGCTGGCGGAAAGGCTGCGCGGCCAGCAGCCCGAGCTGCCTCTCGTGCTGCTGGCGCCGCTCGGCAAGCCGTTGCCCGATGAGGTGCGGCAGCTGTTCAGCTCGGCCGTCGCCAAGCCGGTGCGGCAGCTTCATCTGCTCAATGCGATTGCCTCGCTCCAAGCGGCGCGTTCATGAGACGAGAAGAGCGTGGCTGCGATTGCTTCGCGGGCGGCAGCCCCGTTTTGAACCAATACGAAAAAGCGCCCGTTTTCCGGGCGCTTTTTTCGTCTTATCGGGCGGACCAGAGATCGGGTCCGCCTTCTTTGGTTGTTTTCAGCTCAGGCTTCTTCCCACAGGCGGCGCAGGTTGGCCAGCCCGGCTCTGGCGCCGAGGCGGCAATCCTCGAGGCCCTCGAACTCGACGGATACGTATCCGTCATAGCCGGAAGACTTGACGATGCGGACGACCTCCGGCATGTCGATGTCCCCATTGCCGATTACCGCGCCGCGCAGGTAGCTGCCGCCGGCCGTGCGGAACTAGCCCTCGCCCGGATTGCGGTAGGAAGGACGCAGGTAGAAGTCCTTGAAGTGGACGACGGAAGCGATAGGAAGATTGGCCTTCACGGCCGCGACCGAGTTCTCGTCGGCGCACATGAAGTTGCCCACATCGAGCGTCGTCCGGAAGTTGGGACGGTCAACCGCTTCGACGAGAGCCTGGACGCGGTCGCTGTGCTGGATGAAGTAGCCGTGGTTCTCGACGCTCGTCGTAATGCCGAAGCCTGCGGCATAATCGGCGATTTCGCGGCAGGCCGCAGCAAGCTTATCCAGGGAACGGTTGAAGTTGCCGATCGACAGATCGGTGTCGCTGGCCACGTCATGCCGCATGAAGCGGGCGCCGAGCGCTGCGGCGATGTCTACCTGCTCCTTGATCCGCTGGATCTCGGCACGATAGTTCTCCTCCGACAGGCCCTGGAAATTAGCCCCGACGGCATAGTTGGAAACAGCGATTCCGCGCTGCGCCGCCCGCTCCACGATCTGGCCGACAAGCTCGGGGTTGCCGGTAAGCTCATAGCCGAGAGGAACGATCTCCACATGCTCGCCGCCATGCTCCGCGGTGAAGTCGATGACGTCGAGAACGGTCATCTCACCCGCTCTGAGCGCCTGGTAAAGGCTGTAGGTGCTGAGTCCGAGCTTCATGGGAACGTCACCTCGCGTCCTTGGGCAGCCGATTCATAGATCGCGCCCAGTATTTTCATGATCTCGACGCCGTCCTCGACCGGACTGATCGGCTGCTTGCCGTTCGCCGCGCAATCGACGAAATGGTCGATCTCGCTCTGGAAGGCGCGGTTCATCTGCATGCCCTTGCTGTCCGTCTGCGGATAGGTATTGAGGATGATGTCGTTTTTCTCGGTGACCATGACGACCTCGGGATCGATCTCGAAGCCGCCCTTCGTGCCGAACAGCTTGACGATGCCTTCATCCTTGACCGTATGCAAGGAGAAGCTGACGTCGACGAGCAGGGAGGCTCCGTTCTCGAATCGAATCAGCGCGTTGGCCATATCCTCGACATCGTTGAGCTCGGCGTTGTAGTCCGCGGCCTGATAACGGGACAGATGCTTGATGTTGGCGCGGTTGCCAGATGCTTGTATTCGTTGGCGCTGACCGACTTCACCTTGGGACGGCCCATCAGATACCAGCACAGGTCGATGACATGCACGCCGATATCGATGACAGGTCCGCCGCCGGAGCGGGACTTGTCGGAGAACCAGCCGCCGGGATTGCCCATGCGGCGGATGTACGAAGCTTTGGCGAAGTACAGGTCGCCGAACTCGCCGTTCTCCACGAACGAATGGAGCATCAGGGCGTTGGGATCGTAGCGGCGGACGAAGCCGACCATCAGCTGCTTGCCGGAGCGCTTCACCGCATCCTGAATCCGATAAGCCTCTTCGACGGTACGGCAGAGCGGCTTCTCCACGAGGACATGCTTGCCGGCGTCCAGCGCGGCGATGCTGATCTCCGCATGGGTGTTGTTCCACGTGCAGATGCTGACCGCCTCCACGTCCGGATCCGCGAGCAGCTCGCGGTAATCGGCGTATACTTTGGTGGCGCCGTATTTGTCCGCGACGGTCTGGGCTCTCTCCCGATTCATGTCGCAGATGGCGTAGATCTCGCTGTTTTTGTTGGCCGCATAAGACTGCAGGTGGAACTCGGAGATGGATCCCGTTCCGATGACGCCGATTCGGATACTCATGCTTGCTTCACTCCCCATTGGCTTGGTAACCTTATATAGTGAAAGTATAGCGGCGCCATCTTCATTCGGCATGGGTGATCATGCGCTCTATTAGTACAATTGTGCGGTTCGCGGCTGCCCCGGCAGCCGGCGGAAACCAGCCCTAGAAGGAGGACCGGCCGATGGAACGCCCCCTTTCGCTACTGGAGGAAATGAGCATGCCCGACCCGAACTTCCCGGTCAAGCTGTGCACCTCGCGCTTTGCGGGACGCGGCCGGATTCTGTTCGAGGCTCATTGGCACAATCATATGGAGCTTCTCTACATCCGTTCGGGGCATGCAATCGTGGAATGCAACTACACTTCCTACGAAGCCGGACCCGGCGATCTGATCGCGGTGAACAGCAACGATATCCATATGGGCATCCTGCTGTCGGACGAGATCGAATACGACTGCCTTATCGCCGATCTGGGCTTGCTGCAAAGCCTGTCTCCAGACGCGGCCGAAACCAAATACATCACGCCGATCGTTCAGAACCGCATCCTGTTCCGCAACGTCATTCGCGGAGACGGGCAGCTGAACGCCTGCATGGAGCAGCTGGAGGGCGAGTTCGCCTGGCGCCAGCCGGGCTTCGAGCTGTCGGTGAAATCGCTGCTGTACCGGCTGCTGACGCTGCTGCTGCGGGGCTATGTCGAGGTCAGGCTGACCGAGCCGGAGTCGCGCGCGCGGCTGCGCAACCTGGAGCGGTTCCGGCCGATCTTCCATCATATCGAGACGCATTACACGGAGGAGCTGACGGTGGATTCGCTGGCGGGGCTCGCTTCGCTCAGCCGGTTCCACTTCAGCCGGCTGTTCCGCCAGCTGACGGGGCGCACCGTCACCGACTACGTCAACCGGATCCGCATCAACAAATCCGAGGATCTGCTCCGCAATACGGAGAAGACGATCGCCGAGATCGCGATGGCTGCGGGCTACAACGACCTGAGTTATTTCAGCCGCACGTTCCGCCGCTACCGGGGGCTGGCGCCGTCTGAGGTCCGGGTGCAGCGGTAGCGGCGCGTCCGGACGGAACGGACAAAGAACATCTTGCCCAGCTGCAAAAATGAGACAGGGGAAACAAGGGTCGATTTCTCCCAAGAAACAGGACGGATGCTGCGGCAGGAACCGTCTTCCGCGGATGGGGCTGGGGAAATTTGTTGGATGGAGCAGCAACATTGTTATTGCCAGCGGAACCAGCCCTGACAAATCCCCATGCAAGCGCTGGAATTGTCTTGCTGCTTATAAAGCTTTCATGACGGCCCCTGCTTTAGTGGGTGGATCGCCGAGGCAAGAGGAATAAGACGAGAAAACCGTCTAACTCGCCGCTGGAGAGCCGAAGCAAAGGGAATAAGACGAAAAAATCGTCTTATTCGCTGCTGGAGAGCCGAGGCAAGGAGATTAAGACGAAAAAATCGTCTTATTCGCCGCTGGAGCGCCGAGGCAAGGGGAATAAGACGAAAAAATCGTCTTATTCGCCGCTGGAGAGCCGAAGCAAGGAGAATAAGACGAAAAAATCGTCTTATTCGCCGCTGGAGCGCCGAGGCAAGGGGAATAAGACGAAAAAATCGTCTTATTCGCCGCTGGAGCGCCGAGGC